>NZ_JBVHTA010000006.1:0-255224 GCF_055566095.1 Streptomyces sp. NPDC027962 | reverse complement strand
GGGGGACCTGGTTTTTAGTGGGGGGCAGGGGCATGGTTGGGGGAAGGACCCAAACGGGTTCCGTCGTTTAAAGCTTCCTTCGGGGTCCCGGGGGCCCCCCCCCCCCCCCCCCCCCGCCGTCACTGCCCGTCGCGCGCCTGCGCGCGCCCCGCTCGCGTGAGGTCGTCGCGGGACTCGGCCACCAGCCGCCGCAGCGCCGGCGCCGCCGATTCGTGCGCCGCCAGCCAGGCGTCCGTCGCGGCGAGCGTCGGGGACGGGTCCTGCAGCGACGGGTACAGGCCGCGCACCACGTCCATACCGATCTGGATGGACCGCTCCGACCACAGCCGTTCGATCGCCTCGAAGTACTTCGGCGTGAAGGGAGCCATCAGCTCCCGCTGCGACGGCTGCACAAAGCCCGAGATCGTCGCCTCGACCAGCGCGTTGGACAGGTTGTCCGACTCGACGACCGCCGCCCACGCCTGGTCCTTGACCGCCGCGGACGGGCGGGACGCCAGGCAGCGCACCTCGTGCCGCTTGCCGGACGCCGTGTCGTCCCGTGCCAGTTCCGCCGCGATCGCGGACTCGTCGGCCACCCCGTGCGCGGCGAGCGGCTCCAGGAACGACCAGCGCAGTTCCTGGTCGACGTCCAGGCCGTCGATCTTCGCCGTGCCGTCCAGCAGCCCGGTCAGCAGCTCGAAGTCCGTGTCGGCCGCGGCGACCGACGCGAAGAAGCGCGCCCACGTCAGCTGGTGCTGGCTGCCCGGCTCCGCGGCCTGGAGTTCGCGAAGCGCCCCGGCGGCCAGCAGCCGGCCGCCTTCCTCGCGCCAGGCGGGGGCCGTGTAGTGGACGAGCGCCGACCGGGTCCACGCCTGCAGCATCTGCAGCACACCGATGTCCGACTCGCGTCCGGCGAACCGCAGCACCAGGCCGATGAAGTCCCGCGCCGGCATCAGCGCGTCCCGCGTGAGGTTCCACAGCGCCGACCAGCACAGCGCCCGCGCCAGGGGATCCGTGATGGCGCCGAGCGACGAACGCAGCGTCTGCAGCGACGCCTCGTCGAAGCGGATCTTGCAGTAGGTGAGGTCCTCGTCGTTGACCAGGACCAGGCCCGGCCGCTCCGCGCCCGCCAGCTCGGGCACCACGGTCCGTGCCCCCGTGACGTCCACCTCGGCGCGCGCGTACCGCACGAGCTCCGTGCCTTCGGTCCGGTACAGGCCGACCGCGATCCGGTGCGGCCGCAGCGTGTCGCCGTCCTGGAGCACGGCCAGTTCCGCGAGCCGGCCGTCCTCGCCGTACGAGATCTCCGGTGTCAGCGAGTTGACGCCCGACGTCTCGAGCCAGGACCGCGACCAGGTCTTCATGTCCCGCCCGGAGGTCTCCTCCAGCACGGACAGCAGGTCGCCCAGCCGGGTGTTCCCGTACGCGTGCCGCTTGAAGTAGCGTCGGGCGCCTTCCAGGAACGCGTCCCGCCCCGCGTACGCCACCAGCTGCTTCAGCACCGACGCGCCCTTGGCGTAGGTGATGCCGTCGAAGTTGAGCTTGGCGTCCTCCAGGTCACGGATGTCGGCCGTGACGGGGTGGGTGGACGGCAGCTGGTCGGCGCGGTACGCCCATGCCTTGCGGTTGTTGGCGAAGGTGACCCATCCGTTGGTGAAGCGCGTCGCCTCCACCAGCGACAGGGAGCCCATGAAGTCGGCGAAGGACTCCTTCAGCCACAGGTCGTCCCACCACTGCATGGTGACGAGGTCGCCGAACCACATGTGCGCCATCTCGTGCAGGACGACGTTTGCCCTGCGCTCGTACGACGCCTGCGTCACCTTGCCGCGGAAGACGAACTCCTCGCGGAAGGTCACGCAGCCCGGGTTCTCCATCGCGCCGATGTTGTACTCGGGTACGAACGCCTGGTCGTACTTGCCGAACGGGTACGGGTAGTCGAAGTGCTCGTGGAAGAAGTCCAGGCCCTGCTTGGTGACGAGGAAGATGTCGTCCGCGTCGAAGTGTCTGGCGAGCCCCTTGCGGCACATCGCGCCGAGCGGGATCCGCAGCATCGTCCCGTCGGGCAGCTCGCGCTCGTACAGATCGGTCTCGTAGTGGTACGGGCCGGCGACGACCGCCGTGATGTACGTCGAGATCGGCGCGGTCTCCGCGAAGCGCCACACCCCGTCCTCGGCACGCGCCCCCTCGCGGTTGCTCCACACCGTCCAGCCCTCCGGGGCCGTCACCTCGAAGCGGAACGGCGCCTTCAGGTCGGGCTGCTCGAAGTTGGCGAAGACCCGGCGGGCGTCGGCAGGCTCGTACTGGGTGTAGAGGTACACCTCGCCGTCCTCGGGATCGACGAAGCGGTGCAGTCCCTCGCCGGTGCGGCTGTACGCGCACTGGGCGTCCACGACCAGCACGTTCTCCGCGGCCAGGCCGTCCAGCGCGATCCGCGAGCCGTCGAAGACGACGGCCGGGTCCAGCTCCTCGCCGTTGAGGGTGACGGCCGTCACGGCGGGGGCGAGCAGGTCCACGAAGGTCGACGCGCCGGGCTCCGCGGTGCGGAAGCGGATCGTGGTGACCGATCGGAAGGTGCGCGGCCCGGACGGGTCCTCGGGCTCCCCGACGGCGGAACGCACATCGAGGGCCACCTCGTACCCGTCGACGGACAGCAGTCCGGCCCGGGTGCGGGCCTCGTCGCGGGACAGATTCTCACCGGGCACAAGCACTCCTTCGTGTCTCGTTCGAACAGGAGCGATCCTCCCACGGGAATCGGAGGGGCCGACGGCTGCGTTGCCCAGGGAGGCGCGCAGGGCGCCACCCCCTCCCGAGGAGTGATATGTCGCACGACGGCAAGACGCCCGTGGACTTCTGGTTCGACCCGCTGTGCCCCTGGGCCTGGATGACCTCCCGCTGGATGCTCGAGGTCGAGAAGGTCCGCGACGTGGAGGTGCGCTGGCATGTGATGAGCCTCGCCGTCCTGAACGAGGACAAGCTCGACGAGCTCCCCGAGGAGTACCGCGACATGCTGGAGAACAAGGCGTGGGGCCCGGTGCGGGTCGTCGTCGCCGCCCAGCAGGAGCACGGCGACGAGGTGGTCGGCAAGCTCTACACCGCGCTCGGCACCCGCTTCCACAACGAGGGTCAGGGCCCCGTGCGCGAGGCCGTCGTCGCGGCGCTCAAGGACGTCGGCCTGCCCACATCCCTCGCCGACTTCGCCGACAAGGGCACCTACGACGCCGAGCTGCGCGCCTCCCACAAGGAGGGCATCGAGAAGGTCGGCCAGGAGGTCGGCACACCGGTCATCGCCGTGCCCGGTGCCGACGGCGAGCAGATCGCCTTCTTCGGCCCGGTCGTCACTCCCGCCCCCAAGGGCGAGGAGGCGGCCAAGCTCTGGGACGGCACGCTGATGGTCGCCTCGATCCCGGGCTTCTACGAGATCAAGCGGACGCGTACCCAGGGGCCGATTTTCGACTGACCCGGCCCGTGTGCGAAACCTGAGTGCCCCCGCGAGTCCTGTCCTCGCGGGGGCACTCCTTCTTCCGCCTGCCCGGTGAAGGTTGAGAAGACGATCACGAGCAGGACGTCTCCCGGATGTCCGGGTCAGGGGGCGATCAGCGGCGTGCGGTCCTTCGCCCCGGCGTGGCGCTTCGCCACGTCCTGCCAGTTCACGACCTGCCACATGGCGTCGATGAAGTCGACCTTCTGGTTCTTGTACTGGAGGTAGAAGGCGTGCTCCCAGGCGTCGAAGACCAGGATCGGCACCGTCCCCTGGCCCACGTTGCCCTGGTGGTCGTAGACCTGCTCGACGATCAGCCGGCCGCTGACCGGCTCGTACGCCAGCACGCCCCAGCCCGAACCCTGCGTCGTCGCGGACGCCTTGGTCAGCTGTGCCTTGAACTTGGCGAACGAGCCGAACGACTCGGCGATGGCGTCCGCGAGGTCGCCCACGCCGTCCTTCTCCAGCGGCTCGCCGCCGCCGTCGCCGGTCATGTTGTGCCAGTAGATGCTGTGCAGGATGTGGCCGGAGAGATGGAACGCGAGGTTCTTCTCCAGCCCGTTGATCGAGCCCCAGGCCTCCTTGTCGCGGGCCTCCTCGAGCTGCTCGAGGGTGTCGTTGGCGCCCTTCACGTACGCGGCGTGGTGCTTGTCGTGGTGGAGCTCGATGATCTCCGGGTTGATGACCGGCTCGAGCGCCGCGTAGTCGTACGGAAGTTCAGGAAGCGTGTAGATGGCCATGGTCCGGTGGTCCCTCCGACTGCCAGCGGCTTATTGCAAATCTTATGCAACTGCACGTTAGCAGCAGAAGGGTCCGATGTTGATCAGGCGTTGGTCCTGGGCCCTGGCCCAGTCCTACGTCCTGCCCAGGTGCTCACGGCGTGCGGTCACCGCCAGGTCCGGGAAGCCGGTGACCACCGGGTCCACGCCCCGCAGCAGGCTGGACGCCCGGGTACGACGTGGGGGGGCCTGCGCACACGCTCGTCATATGGGATTGCCTCCCGGCGGCTGCCGGGAGGCCGTTCGGCGGCCGGTCAGGTCAGGCGCGCCCGCGAGCGCGCCGCCGCCAGCCGTTCGAGGTGCTCCTCGTAGGCCTTGGCGTAGTACGCGGCCCGGGCCGGGTCCGGCGCGACCACGGCCGTGGGGGCCGTCCAGGCAGCGGCGTCCAGCTCGACGCCGTGCCGGCGGGCGGAGGCCAGGACCGCGCCGCGGGCGCCCACTTCGCCCTCCACGATGCGCAGTTCGTGTCCGAGGGCGTCGGCGAACAGCCGCATCCAGGCGGGGGAGCGGGTGCCGCCGCCGCAGATCGCGAGGGAACCGGTCAGGCCCGCCGCCTCCAGGCAGTGCCGGGCGGCGAAGGCGATGCCCTCGCAGGTGGCGCGGACCAGGTCGGCCTTGGTCGACTCCAGGCTGACGCCGGAGAGTTCGGCGCGCAGCCGGGGTTCGACGAAGGGGGCGCGTTCGCCGGACGGGGCGAAGTACGGCAGCACCCGCACGCCGTGCGCGCCGGGCGGGGTTCCGGCCAGCAGCGCGTCGACGTCCGCGTGCCGTACCCCGGTGGTGGTGAGCACCCAGTCGAGGGCGGCCGTGCCCACCATGGCGGGCATCGCGCGCAGGAAGTGCCCCGGACGGTCGGTCGAGATGGAGAGGCCCGCGGGCTCGCCGTCCAGATCCGCCTCGCGGGTCGCGACGAGCGAGGCCAGGCACGTGCCGACGATCAGCAGGCCGTCGCCGGGCGCGGTCACCCCCGCGCCGAGCGCGCAGGCGGGCAGGTCGTAGGGGCCGTTGGCGATCGGGGTCCCCGACGGCAGAGTGCCGGTGGCGAGTGGGTCGCTGACGGGGGCGAGCAGCGAGCGCCGGTGGGCGAGGCCGAGCGTGTCGACGACGTCGTCCGCGTAGCGGCGGGAATGCGGCTCGAGGAACGGCATCGACGCGTCGGAGACATCCGTGGCACGGACGCCGGTCAGCCGCTGGAACACCATGTCCTTGCAGTACAGGGCGGTGACGGCCGCATCCAGCGACTGCGGCTCGTGGCGCTCCAGCCAGGCCAGCACGGGGCCGGGACAGCCGGGGAACATCGCGCTGCCGGTACGCCGGAAGACCGTCTCGAAGACACCCGACGCGAGCCATTCGTCGACGAGTTCATGGGCGCGGCCGTCCATCCAGGAGATCGCCGGGCGCACCGGTCGGCCCTCGGCGTCGACCAGCCACACTCCGTCGCCCTGGCCGGTGAGCCCGACCAGTTCGACGGGTCGGCCGCCGGACGTCAGGGCGCTCAGGACCTCCTCGACCGCCCCGAACACCTCGTCCATGTCCTGCTCGACACGACCGCCGCGGATCTCCAGGCCCACCGGCCGTGACTCGACGGCCAGCGCCGCGCCGGTGGAGTCGAAGGCCGCGGCCTTCACCACGGACGTGCCCACATCGATGCCGATGAACATGCGGCGGTTCTCCTCACGTCGGACTCGCGTGCGGGCCGACCCCGGCCTCGGGCCCGGCCGGGGTCGGTTCAGGTCGTCAGGCAGTGCGCGAGCGGCTCTCCTCGCACATAGCGCTCCACCTCCGCCGCCGCGATCGCCGCCGCCTTGTGGGCCACGGCCCGGCTCGCGCCGCCCAGATGCGGCGTGAGTACCAGGTTCGGTGTCCTCAGGAGCCGGGAACCGGGCTCCGGCGGTTCCTGCTCGTAGGTGTCCAGGGCTGCGGCCGCCAGCTGCCCGCCGTCCAGGGCGTCGCACAGTGCGTCGGTGCGTACCAGGCCGCCTCGCGCCGCGTTCACCAGCACGGAACCCTTCGGCATCAGCGCCAGTTCGCGGGCGCCGATCAGCCCCCGGGTCTCCGATGTCAGTCGCGCGTGCAGCGTCACGACGCGGGAGCGGGCCAGCAGCGCGTCCAGGGAGACGGCGCGCATGCCGTGCACATCGCCTCGCACATACGGGTCGTACACCTCCACCTCGGCGCCGAACGCGGACAGCACCCGGGCGACCCGGCTGCCGACCGCGCCGTAGCCGATCAGCCCGACGGGTGTGTCCTCCAGCTCGGGGCCGCACCGGTCGTAGGTGTAGTACGAGGCGTCCCACCGGCCCTGCCGGGCCAGGGAGTCGTGTGCGTCCGGAATGCCGCGCAGGGCCGCCAGCATCAGCCCGATCGTGAACTCGGCGGTCGCCGCCGCGTTGCGCCCCGGCGCGAAGCAGACCTGTACACCCCTGGCGCGCGCCGCCGCGAGGTTCACATTGACCGGCCCGCCGCGGCACACGGCGATCATCCGCAGGGCGGGCGCGGCGGCCAGCACCCGTTCGGTGAACGGCGCCATCTGGGTCACGCACACCTCGACGCCGTCGAGGGCCTCGATCAGCGCGTCCTCGGCGTCGCTCGCCTCGTCGACCTCCGCCACCTTGCCGAACGGCTCCAGCGGCCAGGGCAGGGGGAGTTCGGACAGATGCAGGGGAGTGTCGTCGAGCCTGCGGCGCAGGGCCTCGGCGATGAGCGTGTTGAGGACGAAGTGGTCACCGGCAGCCAGGACCTTCATTGCAGGGCGTCTCCCGTCTCGGCGTCGAAGACATGTGTGAGCCTGCGGTCGGCGGTCACATGGACGGCCGCGCCGCGTTCGAGGCGGACCTCGGGTCCGGTCTGCACCACGAGCGGCCGGTCCACACCCGTCAGGGCGAGCGTGGCGATGCCCGCCTCCAGCAGCGGCTCATGGGCGCTGACGGTGGCCCGTACGCCGTCGTCCGTCAGGCGCAGGTCCTCGGGGCGCACGCCCAGCACCACGGAGCGGCCGGCCGGCAGGGCCCGTGGCAGCGGCAGGCGCACGGCGTCGGAGAGCCGCAGCCCGTCGTCCTCGACGACGCCCGGCAGCAGGTTCATCGCCGGCTCGCCGACGAAGTCCGCGACGAACAGGTTCGCCGGCGCGTCGTAGATCTCCTGCGGGGTGCCCAGCTGCTGGATCACCCCGTCGTTCATCACCGCGATCCGGTCGGCCAACGACAACGCCTCCTCCTGGTCGTGGGTGACCAGGATCGTCGTGTGCCCCAGGTCTTTCTGGATCCGCTTGAGTTCGCGGCGGGTCGTGTCGCGCTGCGCGGCGTCCAGATGGGACAGCGGCTCGTCGAGCAGCAGGACGTCCGGCTCCCTGATCAGCGCCCGGGCCAGTGCGACCCGCTGCTTCTGGCCGCTGGAGAGCCCGGAGGGACGGGCGGCCAGCAGAGCTGAGATGCCGATGCATTCCGCCATGGCGGTCACCCGGCGCGCGATCTCGGCCCGCCCGAAGCGGCGTCGCGCGGACAGGCCGAAGGCGAGGTTCTCCGCGACCGTCAGCGGCGGGTAGAGCGCGTAGTTCTCGAACGCAACCCCGATGTTGCGCCGCTGGGCGGGCAGGTGGACCACGGACGTGCCGCCCACGCGGATGTCGCCGGCGGTGACCTGCTCGAGGCCCGCGATCATCCGCAGTGTCGTGGACTTGCCGCAGCCCGACGGGCCGAGCAGCCCCAGCAGCTCGCCGGAGCGCAGCCGCAGATCGATGCCGCGCACCGCGTCGACCGACGGCCGCCCTCTTGCGGTGTATGTCTTGCGCAGCTCGTGCAGGGCCAGTTCAGTCATGGCCGGTCACCGCCCACCTCGCACACCTGGTAGGGGACCTTGTGCTCGTCGAGCTCGCGCAGGGCGTCGGCCGGCGCGCCGCCGTCGACGAGCACCAGGTCGAAACGGGAGAGCGGGGCGAGCCGGTGCAGCGCCACCCGGCCCAGCTTGGAGTGGTCGAGGAGCAGGACGTTCTTAGCGGCCGAGTCGAGCATGGCGCGCTTCACGGACACGATGTGCTGCTCCTGGTGGTAGGCGAAGCCGCCGGAGACGGCGGAGGTGGAGGTGAAGCAGATGTCGACCTGCAGCGACTGGACGGCCTCCACGCAGGACACGCCGAGGAAGGAGGAGTGCAGCGGGTCGTAGTCGCCGCCGAGCGCCATCAGGTGGATGCCGCGCTCGGTGGAGAGCAGGGTCAGCGCCTCGAGGAAGTTGGTGACGACGGTCAGCGGGGTGATCGCGCCGAGTCGGCGGGCGATCTCCAGCGTGGAGGTCGAGTCGTCGAGCATCACGGCCATGCCGGGCTCGATGAGGGTGAGGGCGTGCGCGGCGACGGCCGCCTTCTCCTGCCGCATCGTCTTCAGCCGGTAGGCGACGTTCGACTCGAACACGCCGGACGGCTGGGCGGTCACGCCGCCGCGGAACTTGCGGACGATCCCCTGGCGTTCGAGCTCGTCCAGGTCGCGGTGGATGGTCATCAGACTGACGTCGAACCGTTCCGCGAGCTCGGCCGCGGTCCCCTCGCCCTGGGCGAGGACGTACTCGGCTATCGCCGCCTGGCGGGGAGCGGGGCCACGCTGCGCTTGGGTGCTCATGAGATGTTTCCTTCGATCCTTCGTCCTGGTCCCTGCGGCCCGTCGGCCTCGAACAGCAGCAGGTTCTCAGGCCGTGCGGCCGGCCGGACAGGATCGTCAGTACGCAGCCCCACGGCATCGGACCGCGGCACGACGAGCGATACGTGCTGCGCGCCGATGCGGACGGTGACCTCGACGGCCCGGCCGAGCGTCTCGGTGACGTAGACGGTGCCGGTGAGCCGGAAGCCGGAGCCCGAGTCGGAGCCGCCGAGCGTCAGGTCACGCGGTCGTACGCCCAGCTGTACGGGGGTGCCGGGCGGCGCCGCCACCAGCGGCGCGCCCTCGCAGTCGCCGTCCACCGACCGGAATCTTCCGTCGCCGCCGACCGTGCCCGGCAGCAGATTGATCCGCGGCCGGCCGAACGACCGGGCGACGAAGGTGTCGTGGGGCCGGTGCCAGATGTCCTCGCGCGTCCCGCCCTGCACGATCCGCCCGTCCCTGATCACCCCGATCCGGTCGCCGAGCGCCAGCGCCTCCACCGAGTCGTGGGTGACGTACAGGGTGGTCGTGCGCTGCACGGCGCCGATCGCCCTGAGTTCGGCGCGCATCGCCTGGCGCAGCTTGGCGTCCAGGTGCGAGAGCGGTTCGTCGAGCAGGAACGCCCGCGCCGGCCGTACCAGGACCCGGCCGAGGGCCACCCGCTGGCGCTGCCCGTTCGACAGTTCGCCCACCGGGCGGTCCAGCAGTCCGGCGATGCCGAGCAGTCCGGCGACCTCCCCGATCCGCTCCCGGGCCGCCTTCGCGGGGAGGCGATGGCGCGGCGAGCGGAGTGGGGAGGCGAGATTGTCGTAGGCGGTCCGGTGCGGATACAGGGCGTACGACTCGAAGCACATCGCCACGCCCCGGACGTACGGCTCGACGCCCGTCATGTCCTCGCCGTCGAGTTCGACCCGGCCGGCCGTGGGCTGTTCGAGACCCGCGACGGTCTTGAGGGTGGTCGTCTTGCCCGCGCCCGACGGGCCGAGGAGACAGTAGAACTCGCCCGGCGCGACCTCGAGTTCGAGACCGTCCAGGGCCGTCGTACGCCCGTAGGTCTTGCTGACGCCTCTGAGCGCGATCGCGGGTGGGACGACCGTCCCGGCGGGTGCCGTCATGACTTCACCGCGCCGAAGGACAGCCCGCGCACCAGATAGCGCTGGATGGTGAGGGCGAGCAGCAGCGGCGGGACGACCGAGACGAGCGCGGCGGCGGCCGTCAGGTTGTACTTGGGGCGGTCGCCGCCGAGGAAGGACAGCGCTCCGACTGTTACGGTCTGCGCCTGCGACGAGGTGAGGATCAGCGGGAAGACGAAGTTGTTCCAGGCGAAAATGAACGCGAGCAGCGACACAGCCGCGATCCCCGGCTTCACCAGCGGCAGCGCGACCTTGAAGAACGCCTGCTTGCGGGTGTAGCCGTCGAGCAGCGCGGCCTGCTCCAGCTCGGGTGAGAGGTCGGAGAAGTACGAGCGCATGATCCATACGATCAGCGGCAGCGTGACCAGCTGGAGCACCCACACCATACCGACGTACGTGTCGAAGAGCCCGAGCTGCTGGTAGAGCACGAACAGCGGGATGATCACGGTGAGTTCGGGGGCGAAGCGGAACGAGAGCAGTGTGAACATCAGGTTCTCCGAGCCGCGGAACCGCCAGCGGGCGGCGGCGTACGCGGCGGGCAGCCCGATCGCCAGGGACAGCAGCACCGCGCCCAGCGACACCACGAGGCTGTTGACGAAGAACCGCACGAACGGCACGCCCTGGTCGTCGCCCGCGCCCAGCACCGTGCGGTACGAGTCGAGCGTCGGCGTGAAGGAGAAGTAGGTGCTGAACAGCTCCTCCGCCGGCTTCAGCGAGAGGATCACCATCCAGGCGACGGGGAACAGCGCGAAGACGAAGTAGAGGATCAGCGCACCGTCCGCCGCCACGGCGACGAGCCTGCGTTTCACGGTTCCCTGATCGGTCCTCACTCGGTCACCTCCGCCGCGCGGCTGTTGATCCGGCCGAGACAGCGCACCAGCACCATGGCCGCGATGTAGACCACGGCCCACAGCACGATGGTGTAGCTGATGCCGAAGGAGTAGCGCTGGAAGCGGATCGCCTCCAGGTAGGCGCGGATCTGCAGGACCACCGTCGAGTCGCCGGGACCGCCCTCGGTGAGCGCGTAGATGATGTCGAAGACCTTCAGCGAGTCCATGAACCGGAAGATCACCGCGACCAGGACGTACGGCCACAGCATCGGCAGGGTCAGCTTGCGGAAGGTGAACCACCAGTTCGCGCCGTCGACGGCGGCGGCCTCGAACGGCGAGCTCGGCAGCGAGCGCAGCCCGGCGAGCGCCAGGATCGCCACGAACGGCGTGTACACCCAGGTGTCGACGGCGATCGAGGTGAGCAGCGCACCGGTCGGGGTGTCCGTCCACTGCACCCCGCCGAGCCCGAAGGGCCTCAGCAGGTGGTTGATGACACCGACGGACGGCTGGAGCATCAGCTTCCACATGATCGCGGCGATCACGGGCGCGATCATCAGCGGCAGGATGAGGATCTTCTCCAGTACCCGGCCCACCAGGGTGGAGCGGTGCAGCAGCAGTGCCACCCCGACGCCGAGCACCGTCTCGACGGCCGCCGCCCCCGCCGCGTACAGCAGGGTGACCCGAGCCGAGTCCCAGAACGCACTCTGGGCGAAGATCCGCCGGTAGTTCTCCAGGCCGACCACGTCGGGCACCGGTTTGCTCGCGGAGAAGTCGAAGACCGTGTAGTACAGGCCGAGTCCGAACGGGTAGAGGATGCCGCCGGTCAGCAGCAGCGCGGGCACGATCAGCAGATACGGACGCAGCGAGCGGCGCCAGCCGGGCACGCTGCGCGCCGCTCGCTTCACCTCCCCGCGTGAGGCCGCCCCGTGGCCGGTCTCCGACAGCGAGGACACCCGTCAGCCCACCTTCGACGCCAGGTCGCCGGCGAGGCCGTTCAGTACGGAGGCGGCGTTCCTGCCTCCGTAGATCTCCTGCAGTGCGGCGGCCCAGCTGGTCGTCGCGTCGAAGAACTGCTGCTGCGGAGTGAACTGGATCTTGGTCTGGTCGACGACCGTCTCGAAGGTCTCGATGAAGCCGGGGATCGCCTTCATCTTGGCCTTGTAGGCGGCGTCCTGGCTCACCGACTGCCGCACCGGGTCGATGTGGTTGTACCGCACCGCGCCCTTGAGCAGATGCTCCTTGCCGGTTGCCCACTGCAGGAACAGCCAGGCCGGCAGCTTGTTCTTCGACTTGGAGTTCATGCCGAGCGACCAGATCCACATATTGGTGGCCAGCGAGCCGCCGGGGCCCTTCGGGCCGGGGTGGAAGGCGATCCTCCCGGAGGCGGGGGAGGCGCCCTTCACGGCCTGGAAGTAGGCGGCGGTGTCGGCGTCGAACAGCATCCCGGCCTTCTTCGCCCCGAGGTCGCTGGAGCACTGGTACCAGGTGTAAGAGGTCCAGGACGGCGGGCCGCCCTTCTTGACCATCTCGGCCCAGTCCCGGGTGAAGGCGATCGCCTCCGGCGAGTTCATCGCGGGCTTCACCTTGCCGCCTTCGACGGTGAAGTCCTTGAGGCCGTTGCGGGCGTACATCGTCATGAAGCCGGGGTGGATGGTGGCCCAGCTGCGCGATCCGCGCACCGCGACGCCGTACATCCCGTCGAAGCCCGCGCCCGGGGCCTTGCGCTTGATGGTCCCGGCCAGTTCGCGCAGTTCGTCGAAGGACTCGGCGGGCTTCAGGCCGAGCTTGTCGAACACCTCGGTGTTGTAGGCGACGACATTGGTCTCCCAGCCCCACGGCAGCGCGTACTGCCCGCCCTGGCCGAGCGGGGCGCCGGCCTCGAGGGACCACTGGCCGGCCTGGAGCAGGTTGGGGAAGAAGTCAGCCTGGTCCCATTCGGCGCCGGTCGCGGACGCGTTGCGCATCCACGGCCCGAGGTCCTCCAGCCATCCGGGCGGGCCGTACTGCCACACCATGTACGCGCCGAGCATGAAGACGTCGTAGGACGCGCGGCCGCTGGAGAGGTCGACGGTGAGCTTGTCGAAGTAGTTGTCCTCGGGGAAGACGTCGTACTCGACCTTGATGCCGGTCTTCTCGGTGAACGACGTGAGATCCGCGATCAGCGCGTCCGTGTACGGGTGCTTGTTGAGCAGCGCCTTGACCGTCTTGCCGTCCGCCCGCTTCCAGCCGAAGGGCCCCGTGACGTCGTCGGCCGCCGAGCCGTCGCCCTGCCTCTTCTCCTCGCCGAAGCCGGCACCGCACGCGGTGAGCAGCGGCGCCGCGGAGGCCGCAGCCGTCAGGGCGAGGAACCGCCGCCGGTCGTGTCCGCGCATGTCCATCCCGACCTCCGCTGTGTCTTGTGGGGCGAGCCCCTCCGGCCCCCGGCAGGGGAGCTTCGAACACGTTCAGCCGACTGGTTAACAGAGCTTGTAACAGCGCCAGTTGGGCGTCAATCCCTCGCGCGACGGAAATTCTCGGTGCACAGTGAGAACTTCACAGAAGGAGCCGGTATGTGGATGGGAATCGATCTCGGAACACAGGGCGTCCGCGCGGTGCTCGCCACCGATGACGGGGACGTCCTCGGCAGCGGCTCCGCCCCGCTGACCGGCAGACGCGACGGCATGTGCCACGAACAGTCCCCCGAGGACTGGTGGACCGCCGTCTGCGCCGCCACCCGCGAGGCGCTGCGCGACCGGCCGGGCCCGCGCGCCCTCGCCGTCTGCTCCACCTCGGGGACGGTGCTGCTCTGCGACGCCGCCGGGGGGCCGCTCACTCCGGCCCTGATGTACGACGACGGCCGCGCGCCGGGGCGCGGCCCCGGCAAGGCGCAATGGCTCCTGCGGCGTTACGGGACCGGGGAAGGCGCCCGCGTCACCCACCAGGCCGACCTGATCGTCTCCCGGCTCGCGGGACGCCCGCTGCCCACGGACGCGAGCCACGCCCTGAAGACCGGCTACGACCCCGAGTCGGGCGCCTTCGGTGACGGGGACCTGCCGGACGGCGTGCTGCCCGACGTGGTCCGTTCCGGCAGCAGCCTCGGCCAGGTGTGCCGGGCGGCCGCGGAGGAGACCGGCATCCCCGAGGGCACCCTGATCGTGGCGGGCATGACCGACGGCTGCGCCGCGCAGATCGCCTCCGGCTCACTCGCCGTCGGCTCCTGGAACTCGGTCCTCGGCACCACCCTCGTCCTCAAGGGGGTCACCGCCGAGCCCCTGCGCGACCCCGCCGGGGTCGTCTACAACCACCTCTCTCCCGACGGGAGTTGGCTGCCGGGCGGAGCGTCCGGCGTCGGCGGCGGCGCGCTGCGCACCGCCTTCCCCGACGCGGACCCGGCCCGCCTCGACCTCCTCGCGCAGACCCACGACCCGGCGGGCGCGGTCGCCTACCCGCTGGCCTCGCGCGGCGAGCGCTTCCCGTTCCTCGCACCCGACGCCGAGGCCTTCCTGCTCGGTACCCCCGCGTCGGAGGCCGACCACTGGGCGTCCCTGCTGCAGGGCGTGGGCCTGGCCGAACGGCTCTGCCTGGACTACCTCGACCACCTCGGCGCGCCCCTGCACGGGCGGCTCACCTTCACCGGCGGGGCGGTGCGCAGCGCCTACTGGACCCGGCTGCGCACCGACATCCTGGGCCGAGCCGTGCACATCCCGCGCTCCGCGGAGCCGGCGCTCGGCATGGCCGTCCTGGCGGCGTACGGTGCGGGCGGCGCCCCCACGCTGGCCGCCGCCGCCAAGCGGATGGTCCGGCTGGACCACGTGGTGAGCCCGAGCCGCAGCGACCGCTTCACCGAGCCGTATCTGACGATGGTGGGCGAACTGGAGCGGCGCGGCTGGCTGTCCGAGCCGGTCGCCGCGCACGCCCGCGCCCGTACGGAGGAGATCTCGTGACCGCCACCCTGCTGCTCGCACGCCACGGCCGGACCGTCTGGCACGGCGAGAACCGCTACGCGGGCGTCAGCGACGTCGCCCTGACCGACGAGGGCCGCCGTCAGGCCGAAGCCCTCGGCGCCTGGGCGGGCCGGCACCCGGTGGACGCGATCTGGACGTCCACCGTCTCCCGTGCGACCGAGACGGCGGAACCGGCCTGCCGGGTCCTCGGCCTCCAGCCGCGGCGCGAACACGAGCTGCGTGAATGCGACTTCGGGGTCGTCGAGGGCCGCACGCTGGCCGAGTTCGCGGCGAAGGACCCCGAGGCGGCCGAGGCCTTCCGTACGGACCCCGTGGCCCACCCGTTCCCGGACGCGGAGGACCCCCGGGCCGCTGCGGCCCGGGGGTCCGGTGCACTGCGCCGTATCGCCGGCGCGCACGAGGGGGAGCGGGTGCTGGTGGTCGCCCACAACACCCTGCTGCGGCTGGTGCTGTGCGAGCTGCTGGGCATCCCGCTCCGCGACTACCGCAGGGTCTTCCCGCAGCTGCGCAACGCCGCGATCACCGAGATCCGGCTGGCCGGCGACGGCGGGCCGGCCGCGCTGCTCGGACTCAATCTGCCGTGCTGACCTCGGCCGCGGCCCGGGACTCGCGCACCTTCTGGAGCACGAAGCCGGCGACGGCCAGCAGCAGGGTCAGGCCACCGGTCCACACCAGCTGGATGCGGGTGCCCGGTTCACGCGCCATCAGGACGAACACCGCGGCCATGCCCAGCAGCGCGACCCACGTCAGGCCGGGGTACAGCCACATCTTCACGACCAGCTTCTCGGGCGCCTCGCGCTCGGTGCGGCGGCGCAGCAGCAGCTGGGAGACGGCGATGAAGATCCAGACGACCAGGATGATCGCGCCGATCGTGTTGAGCAGCCACTGGAAGATGTCGTTCGGCCGCCAGTAGCTGAGCAGCACGCACAGGAAGCCGAAGACGGACGAGGACAGGACGGCGATGCGCGGCACGCCGCCGAAGATCCGTCCGAGCGCCTTCGGTCCCTGCCTGCGGGCCACCAGCGAGCAGGCCATACGGGACGCGCCGTAGATGTTCGCGTTCATCGCGGAGAGCAGGGCGACGAAGACGACGACCTGCAGCACGGTGCCGGCGCCGGGGATGTCGAGGTGGTTGAGCGTGGTGACGTACGGGCCCTTGTCCGGGTCGGCGACGTCCGGGTCGTTCCACGGCACCAGGGTCACGATGACCGCCATCGAGCCGATGTAGAAGATCGCGATACGCCACATCGCGGTGCGCACCGCCTTGGCGACGCCCTGCACCGGGTGCTCGGACTCGGCCGCGGCGATGGTGACCGTCTCCAGACCGCCGTAGGCGAAGACGGAGGCGAGCAGTCCGACGACCAGTCCCTCCGTGCCGTTCGGCATGAAGCCGCCGTCGCCCGTGAGGTTGGCGGTCCCGGGAGCACCCGTACCGGGCAGCACACCCACGATGGCGAGCACGCCGATGCCCAGGAAGACCACGATCGCGCCGACCTTGAGGGCGGCGAACCAGAATTCGAACTCGCCGAAGTTCTTCACCGCGGCCAGGTTCGTGCCGCAGAAGACCAGCATGAACAGCGCCACCCAGGCCCATTCCGGTGTCCCCGGCAGCCAGCCCGTCATGATCTTGGCGGCGCCGATGCCCTCGAGGCCGACCGCCACGCAGAGCAGGAACCAGAAGGCCCAGCCGGCCGTGAAGCCCGCCCACGGGCCGATGGCCCGCTCCGCGTGCACGGAGAAGGAGCCGGAGGCCGGGTTCGCCGCCGACATCTCGCCGAGCATGCGCATCACCAGCATGACGAGCAGACCGGAGAGGGCGTAGGCGACGACGATCGAGGGGCCGGCCGCGGCGATGCCCGCACCGGAGCCGACGAAGAGCCCGGCGCCGATGACACCTCCGAGGGCGATCATCGACAGATGGCGTTGTTTGAGCCCGTGCGTGAGCGTGGCGTCGGCCTGCTGGTCGACGGGCGCTGGCGCGGTGGTCCGAGACATGGGCATGCCCTGTTCATGAGCCGAGACGGGGGAGGGAACCAGTGTGGTCACGTGCCCGCTTACAGGGAGCGGATGTCCGCTATACGGTCACGATGTTCACGGAAGGTCAACATCCACACACGGAAAGCCCGCAACCCGGCGGCGCGGGGCATGCAAATCCCGCGCGGCCGAAACCAGTAGCACGGCCGCGGTCGCGCCACCCGGCCACAGCACCTGCGGCCGGGCCTGGTCGTGGCGTCAGCATCAGCACCAGGCATGGCCGCCATCGCCACCAGTGCCGCCCGGGTCAGCCGAGCCATGGGGCGAGTTATTGGTTCTCTACAGTCTCCCCGAGCCATGCCGGCCGACGCAAAACGGGCCACAAGCCCCCGACCTCAGTGACAAGCGTCACGTCAACGTCGGCATGTTCCCGGCTCTTTGTGCGAACCCCACCAAGCCGCCAACCGCTGCTTTGTGGGCGGCTGCTGGTGATCGAGCGATTCTGCGTGGGCTACGGTCAGCCTGTTCCGAACTGGCCTCACCCTTCTGCGGAGTCCCGATGAGCACTGCTGCCGTCCCCGTCCGAACCGGAGCGGTCCTCGCCGACCTGCTGCCCGCGTCCCGCGTCCGGGACATCACCCTCGTCGTCGGCGGCGCCGCCCTCACCGGCATCGCGGCCCAGATCGCCGTCCCGGTCCCCGGCTCGCCGGTCCCGGTCTCCGGCCAGACCTTCGCCGCCCTGCTCGTCGGCACCGCCCTCGGCGCCCGCCGCGGCTTCCTGGCCCTCGCCCTGTATGCGATCGCCGGCATGGCGGGCATGCCCTGGTTCGCCCAGGCGACCTCCGGCTACGCGATGCCGTCCTTCGGCTACATCCTCGGCATGCTGCTCGCCGCCACCGTCGTGGGTGCCCTCGCCCGCCGCGGCGCCGACCGCTCCGTGCTGCGCATGGCGGGCGCGATGGCCGCCGGCTCCGCGATCATCTACGCCGTGGGCGTGCCGTACCTGGCCCTCGCCACCGGCATGTCCCTGGGTGAGGCGGTCGCAGCGGGCCTGGTCCCGTTCCTCATCGGCGACGCGCTGAAGGCCGCGTTGGCGATGGGCGCGGTGCCCACCGCCTGGAAGCTCATCGGCCGCCGCTGACACCGGGCGTCGGCCCCTCGGCCCCTCGGCCCCTTGTCTGCTTGTCTGCTGAAGAGGCTCGCCTGGTCGTACAGCGACCTGGGACCGGCGAGCCTCTTCTGTGTGTCCGGCTCGTGCAGCCCCCGCGTACCGTCGCCACAGCCGAACGCGAAGTCGGCCGAGCGGCCCCGGGTCCGCGGCTCCAGCACCCTGAACACCCGGGCATGCAGGGCCCGGACGGCATCAACGGTGGTGCCGTCCAGCGGATGGCACGCCCGGACGTCCTCGGCGTCACGGGCGGCGATCACCAGCTGGGGCCGCAGCGCGAAACCGGTCTGGAACCCGGCCAGTTCACCGGCGTAGCCCTCGTCGCCGGGCCTCAGGACGGTGGCGGCGGTGGGAAATGAAGGAGGCTCTCCGTCGTTCCTTGCCGGACGCACGGAGAGCCTCCCCGGATTACCCGACATGTGCCGTCAGGTGTCCCCTTGCTGTGGTGCCGCTGCGATCAGGCGCCGGACACCGGCGCCTGCTCACGCTCCTCGGCGGGCGCGACAGCGGCCCTGGCGGCAGGCTGCGGGAAGAACTTCTGGCGGACCAGCGCGATGGCGAGGACGACGGCGGCGACGGCGGTCGACAGCAGTGCGACCTCGCGGTTGGCCGCTCGGGTCACGAACCTGGGAATTCAAACCCGGTACCTTCCCGTACGGAAGAGCGGGATCCGTTCCGTGGTACTCGTCACCGCGAAACGCTGGGAGCCGGGCCCGATCCCAAATGCGGCTGCCCCGCATGCCACACTCGAACCATGCGCGTGTACCTCGGCTCGGACCATGCCGGCTTCGAACTCAAGAACCACCTCGTCGAGTGGCTCAAGGCCCATGGCCACGAGCCCGTGGACTGCGGCCCCCACATCTACGACGCACAGGACGACTACCCGCCGTTCTGCCTGCGCGCCGCCGAGCGGACGGTCGCGGACGAGGGCAGCCTCGGCATCGTGATCGGCGGCTCCGGCAACGGCGAGCAGATCGCCGCCAACAAGGTCAAGGGCGTGCGGGCCGCGCTGGCGTGGAGCGAGCAGACCGCCGCGCTCGGCCGTGAGCACAACAACGCCAACGTCATTGCGATCGGCGGCCGGATGCACACCGTGGAGGAGTCGACGAAGTTCGTCGAGATCTTCCTGAACACCCCGTACTCGGGTGAGGAGCGTCACACCCGCCGAATCGAGATGCTCTCCGCGTACGAGGCCACCGGCGAGCTCCCCCCGATCCCGGCCCACCACCCGCAGCAGGGCTGACCCCACGTCCCTCGTGCCGCCGGGTCGTCCCCGGCGGCACAGCCATGCCGTCCAGGAGCCGCCGCCCATGCCCGAGGGGCACACGATCCACCGCCTCGCCGAGGACTACCTCCACCGCTTCGCGGGGTGGAGCGTGCGTGTCAGCAGCCCGCAGGGCAAGTTCGCGGACAGCGCCGCCCTCCTCGACGGCCGGGTACTGGACGCCGCCGACGCCCACGGCAAGCACCTCTTCCTCGGCTTCGAGGACACCGGATGGGTCCACATCCACCTCGGGCTCTTCGGCAAGCTGGGCTTCGGCGAGACGCCCGCCCCGCCTGCGACCGACACGGTCCGGCTGCGGGTCCTGAACGAGGACCACTACGCAGACCTGCGCGGTCCGACCACCTGCACGCTCATCACCGAGCCCGAGAAGCAGGCGATACACGACCGCCTCGGCCCCGACCCGTTGCGCCCCGGCGACGACCCGGACCGGGCCTGGGCCCGCATCTCGCGCTCACGTACGACGATCGCCGCCCTGCTCATGGACCAGAAGATCATCGCGGGCGTGGGCAACGTCTACCGCGCCGAGGTCCTCTTCCGCCACGGCATCGACCCGTACCGGGCGGGCCGGGCCATCACCCGCCCGCAGTGGGACGCCATCTGGCACGACCTGGCCGAGCTGATGCGCGAGGGCGTGCGCAACAACCGGATCGACACCGTCCGCCCCGAGCACACCCCCGAGGCGATGGGCCGCGCGCCGCGCGTCGACGACCACGGCGGCGAGGTCTACGTCTACCGCCGGGCGAACATGCCGTGCCACGTCTGCGAAGCAGGGATCCGCACCGCCCCCATGGCGGCGCGCAACCTCTTCTGGTGCCCCGGCTGCCAGCTCCCGTCCTGACCGGGGCGTCGTCCCCCGCCACGGCGCGACGTCCCGCTCAGAACCCGTGCGGCAACCACGGCGCGACGTCCGACCCGAACGCCACCGAAGCCTCGCCCAGCGCGCCCTTCCGCAACTCCCGCACCCGGCCCGCCCCCGCCAGCGACGACAGCGACACGCCCCCGAGGTACGCCGCTCCCAACTCCCGTACGGACAGCGCCAGATCCGCCGCGTCCCGGGTCCGCTCGCACGACGCGCCCTTCGCGTCCCCCGTCAGGCGCCAACGTCCCTCGTTCCAGGGGCAGAACGTGTCCTCGACGTCGAGCACCACGTCAACGGGCGCCGTGTAGCGGCGTGCTTCCAGCGCGGCCCCCACGTCGACGAGACGTACATGCAGCGAGTCCCGCACGCGTACGCCGCAGCGCCGGATGTCCGTGACCAGTTGGAGCAGCGGGTCGTCGACCGGACGGTTGTGGGACCGGACCGTCGACGTCAGGTCGATCTCGCACAGGAACCGCCACAGCACCGCGTACGCCGCCGGGTCCAGCGCGTCGATGTGCCGGACCGAGATCGAGCCGTCGGCTCCGGCCGTCGTCCATTGCGGCTTGTTGTGGAAGCGGGTGTAGCCCACGACCTGGCCGCCCCGTTCGGCGAGTACGCACTGCATCGGGGACGCGCCCGCGCGCTCGCTCGGCGGGTCGAGCAGCGGCAGCCGCTCCCAGCCCTTGCCACGCGCGAGCATCCCGGGCCGTGAGCCGATGGTGCGCCGGTACACCTGCTCGCACTCCTCTGCGCCCTCGGCGACCGGCACGAACCGCAGCCGTACGTCCTCGGCGCCCGGAGGCACGTCAACACGCACCCGCGACGAGTCGATCTCCAACGACATCTGGTGGGTGGCGATGCCATAGCCGAAGCGTCCGTAGATCACCGGCTCCGAGGCCGTCAGCACGGCGAGCGGTTCACCCCACGAGCGGACGTCGTCCAGCTGACGCCGCATCATCGACGTCAGAATGCCGCGCCGCCGGTGGGTCGCCGCGACGCTCACCATGGTCACCCCCGCCGCGGGCACGAACGTGCTGCCCGGCGCGGACACGGAGAACGTGAACGCCCCGGCGGTGCCGACGCACTCGCCGCCGTCCCAGACGCCGATGGACCGGTCGGTCTCCGTCAGCGACTCCCAGAGCTTCCGCTCCTCCCGGGCCTCGCCGACGCCGCCGAACGCGAGGTCGAGCCTTCCGGACCAGTGGTCCCACTCGGACCGCTGCAGCACCCGCAGTTCTGTCGTCATATGCCATCCCTACCAGGCGCGCGCGGCCCGTCGCGACCCGATTTCGAACACAATGTCAGGGGGTCCCCCTGCACGCCGGACCGGCGGGTGGATAGGGTCCACGACAATGGCCCGCGGCTCTGCAGCAGACTCGTTCACGGCCCGGTTGCGCAAAACGGTGCACCGGGCGCGCATCGCGCTGCGCAAGTCCGCGGTCGACTACTTCCGCGGCGACGGCTCCGACCGGCTCGCTCTGGCAGGCCTGTTGTTCACCGTCCCGGCGATCACCTGGGGCACGCTCGTCTCGCCCGTGTGGTCCTCGCCGGTGGCTCTGGTCCTGCCGATCGTCGCGGGCGGCCTGCTGCTTCGGCCCGCGAGCCTGCTCGGTCTCTACGCGGCCGCCGCGACCGCCCTCATCGTCGAGTCCACAGCGCTCGGCCCGTACACCGAGGGCCCTGCCAGGGTCACCCCCGGAACAGTGCTCGTGGTCGCGGCGTGCGGCCTGTTCGGGCTGCTGATCGCCCAGTTCCGCGCCCGGGTCGGTGTGCCGTGGCGGCGCGGCGGCACCATGCTCTTCGACCTGCGGGAACGCATCAGGGTGCAGAGCGCGCTGCCGCGGCTGCCGCAGGGCTGGCACCAGGAGATGGCACTGCGCCCGGCCGGGGGCCAGTCGTTCTCCGGCGACTTCGTGGTCGCCGCCCGCACGAGCGGCGGCCGTACCCTGGAGGTCGTCCTCACCGACGTCTCCGGCAAGGGCATGGACGCGGCCTCGCGTGCCCTGCTGCTGTCCGGCGCTTTCGGCGGGCTGCTGGGCTCGCTGCCGCCGCACGGCTTCCTGACGGCGGCCAACGGCTATCTGCTGCGGCAGGACTGGGACGAGGGCTTCGCGACGTCGATCCATCTTGTCCTCGACCTCGACTCGGGGGACTACGAGCTCCTGTCCGCCGGCCATCTGCCCGCGCTCCAGTTCCACGCGGGCAGCGGACGCTGGGAGGAGAAGGCCGCGGAGGGCCCGCTCCTCGGTGTCTACGACGGGGCGCAGTTCGACCCGGTCAAGGGCTCTCTGCGCCCCGGCGACGTGCTGATGCTGTTCACCGACGGCCTGGTGGAGGCGTCGGGCCGGGACATCAGCGAGGGCATCGACCGGCTCACCGGTGAGGCCGACCGCTATGTGTCCTCCGGTTTCGAGGGCGCGGCCTGGCATCTGATCGAGGCGGTCGCCAAGGACGTCAACGACGACCGGGCCCTGCTGCTGCTGTGCCGTCAGGCGTGCGGGATGCGAGTCCTCCCGCCGAAGGCGCACATGGAGTCAGGCAACGTTCAAGAAAGCATCAGTAATTAGTTTACCGAACGACTTCTGGCTCAGTCTCCGACGACGCTCGATGCGGTTCCGGTGCGCGTAGAGTCGTGCCATGCCGCAGCAGATGCTGACCCTGGCCGAGATCGAGGCGATCGCCCGCGAGGCCCACACCGGCCAGAAGGACAAGGCGGGGCGCCCCTACGCCGAACACATCGCCGCCGTTGCCGAGGGCGTGCGCTCACGGGGCGGGAGCGACGAGCAGATCGCAGCGGGCTGGCTCCACGACACCGTCGAGGACGACGTGTTGAGCCGCGAATGGCTGGAAGAGGCCGCGCTGCCGACGCCGGTGAAGGACATGGTCCTCGCCCTCACCAAAGGTGAGGACGAGGAACTGGAGGTGTACACGCAGCGCATTCTGGACACCCCCGGCGCCCTGCTCGTCAAGGAGGCCGACCTGGCCCACAACGCCGACCCCGCGCGCCTGGCCGCGCTCGACGAGGCGACACGGGACAGGCTGGCCGCCAAGTACGCGAAGACCCGCCGGCTGCTGGGCCTGACGCAGGACCAGAGCTGACCGCCGGGCTCGCCACGCCCGCCCGTTTCCACGAGGTCACCGGCAGGTGAAGCTCTATGGAGCCGCCGGCCTACGCAGTCACCGGCGCGGGCCCGGCTCGGAGGCGTCCTGGCGGAAGGCCCACTTCATCTCCGGCTCCGTCACGCACTTCAGCGCCCGGCGCACCGGCGGTGTGCACATCAGCGTCACCGCTCCCGCCGCGCCCGCCGTCACCACGATCAGGCCGAGCGGACTGCCCAGCCACGGGTTGCTCTCGAACAGGCCCCAGTAGTCACCGGCCTTGACCAGGAAACCGTGCAGCAGGTAGCCGCAGACGGTCCCGGTGCCCAGCACCGTGAACCAGCTCTTGCGCTGCGGCACCCAGGCGAGGAACGCCATGGTGAGCAGCACCGCGCACCCGAAGAAGGCAAAGGTCACCACGGCCCCCGTCCACCACGGCACGCCGAGCTCCTGCACGCTGCTGGAGCGGTAGAACCAGCCCAGCTTCATCCGCGGCGCCGCCCAGTACGCGAAGAGCAGGGCGGCCGCGAACACCGGCAGCGCCAGCAGCCGCACCTCGCGCCGCCGTACGAGCTGGAAGTGCTCCGGCTTCAGGCACAGACCGAGCACGAAGAACGGCAGGAACTGCAGCACACGCTGAAGGTTCAGGTCCGCCCCGATGTCCGGCGTCAACGTGGCCAGCATCGCCAGCACCAGCGAGATCGTCAGCGGCCACCGCACGGTCCGCCACAGCGGCGTGGTCAGCCGCCAGATGAACAGCGCGGCCAGGAACCACGTCAGATAGAACGGGTCGAGCAGGCTGATCGGATGTTCCGGATCGTCGTTCCCGTACCGGGCGAACAGCGAGTAGGCCACCTCGAAGACCACGTACGGCAGTGCGATGCCGGTCAGCAGTCGTCTGAGCTGATGCGGTTTGCCCTGGTAACTCCGCGAGAAGTAGCCGGAGATGAGGATGAAGGCCGGCATGTGGAAGGTGTAGATCACCATGTAGAGGGCACGCGTGGCCCGGCTGCCGTCCATCACCGGCTCCCAGGCGTGCGCCACGGCCACCAGCACGATGGCCAGATACTTCGCATTGTCGAAGTAGGCGTCACGTCCGGTGGGCTTGGGGGCCGGCTGCGGGGCGGACTTCAGGCCACTCGCGGCAGGGGCGAGGGCGGTCGCCGCCTGCGTCGTAGGGGTGGGCTTCGGCTCCTCGGCCTCGGGCCGCCGGGTCGTCTCGTATCCATGCGCAGCGTGGAACATTCAAGGCACCCTAGCCGGGCCTATTCGATTTCGTAAAACACGCTGCGCACCTGGGCCATTCGAATCTGGCACCACCATCAACTGGACCATATGCCCTAGTTAATCCTGCTTAAGCAGGGCAAATCGTCGCGCCTGGGGGGTGGCGTGAATTACCTCACGGTGGCACTTCGAATTTCTCGTGATCAAAGTGTGGGGGCAGTGAAACGATCAAGTCGAATTCCTTCCCGAATTTCACCCCGCCGGACCACTCGCCGCCCCACCGCCGGGCGCGCCGCGGCCGCGGTTGGCGTGATCTTGTCCAGAACGGTTCGTCACCCGGCAACAGGGGCAGAGGGGTTGGTGGCACGATGGTGCAGGCGGGAGTGTGCTGGGCCGTGCGCTCCCGGGCCGGCAAGGCGGACCGACCGAGGGTGTGATCAGTTGTGGCCATTTCACTGTCAGTGGTGCTTCTGTTGGCGATCGTCCTCGTGGTGCTGATCCGCGGCGGCTCCATCAAGCCGGGACCCGCCATCGTGGCGGTGCTCTTCGGCTTCTTCCTCGCTTCGACGGGCATGGCGCCGTCGATTCAGAGATTCATGAACTCGATAGCGGAGACGATCAACCGGATCAGCTTCTGACGGAGATCGGCCTCCGACGCCCGCGCCCGGCGCCCCGCGCGGCCGCCCGCTGAACGACCTCGGGCCCGGTCCGGTGATCACTCACCGGACCGGGCCCGAGGCATGCACAGAGCGGGCGACGGGAATCGAACCCGCGTAGCTAGTTTGGAAGACTAGGGCTCTACCATTGAGCTACGCCCGCAAGCTCGCACCGCAGGTCACGAAGGCCGCGGCACGAGAAGCATCGTAGCGGGTCCGGGGCGCTCGACGCACACCCCGTTCGGTACGCCTCGCAAAGGGACCGGCTCATGCCCCGCAGGCATGTACCCTACGGTTCGCACCGACGGGGTGTGGCGCAGCTTGGTAGCGCGTCCGCTTTGGGAGCGGAAGGTCGTCGGTTCGAATCCGGCCACCCCGACCAGCATGATCGCGTTGTGAGGCTCCTCCTGCTTGCCGTTACTATGCAAGCTGCGTGCCCGTGTGTCTGATGTGCCGGGCCCCATCCGCTGGATTGCTGAATCACAGCGTCAGCGAACCCAAAGAAGTCAGCCACCAAGGAGACCGAACCGTGAAGAGCGCCGTGGAGACCCTGAACCCGACTCGGGTTCGGCTCACTGTCGAGGTGCCCTTCGAGGAGCTCAAGGACAGCCTCGACGCGGCGTACAAGAAGATCAACCAGCAGGTCACGGTCAAGGGCTTCCGTAAGGGCAAGATCCCGGCCCGAGTGATCGACCAGCGGTTCGGCCGTGGTGCGGTGCTGGAGGAGGCCGTCAACGACGCGCTTCCCAAGCTCTACACCGAGGCGGTCAACGAGGCCGAGCTGAACCCGCTCGGCCAGCCCGAGGTGGACATCACCGAGCTGAAGGACGGCGAGACGCTGGCCTTCACCGCCGAGGTCGACATCCGCCCCGAGATCGAGATCCCGGACTACTCCGGCATCGAGGTCACCGTCGACGCCGTCGAGGTCACCGACGAGGACGTCGAAAAGTCGGTGGAGCAGCTCCGTGAGCGCTTCGCCTCCACCAACCCGGTCGAGCGCGCCGCCGCCGAGGGCGACGTCGTGACGATCGACCTCGAGGCCAAGGTCGACGGCGAGATCCTGCCCGACGGTGTCGCGAGCGGCGTGTCGTACACCATTGGTTCCGGCGAGCTCCTCGACGGCATCGACGAGGCCGTCACCGGCCTGGAGGCCGGCGGCGAGGCCACCTTCACCTCGCAGTTGAAGGGCGGCTCCGCCGAGGGCAAGGACGCCGAGGTCACCGTCAAGGTCACCGCTGTCGCCGCCAAGGAGCTCCCCGAGCTCGACGACGACTTCGCCCAGATGGCCAGCGAGTTCGACACCCTCGAGGAGCTGAAGGCGGACAGCCGCAAGCGCCTCGAGGACATGAAGCAGTACGACCAGGCCACCCAGGCCCAGGAGCGCGTCCTCGACGAGCTGCTGAAGCTGGCGGAGGTCCCGATCCCCGAGAAGCTCCTCGAGGACGAGGTCAAGACCCGCAAGCACAACCTTGAGCACCACCAGCTCGGCCAGATGGGCCTCGACCTGGGCAAGTACCTGGAGATCCAGGGCAAGACCGAGGAAGAGTTCGACGCCGAGACCAAGGAGCAGGCGGTCAAGGGCATCAAGACCCAGTTCATCCTGGACGAGCTCGTCAACAAGGAGAAGCTGAACGTCAACCAGGAGGAGCTCACCGAGCACCTCATGCGGCGTGCCCAGTCCTCCGGCATGAGCCCCGACCAGTTCGCCCAGGCCGTCGTCGAGGGCGGCCAGGTGCCGATGCTCGTCGGCGAGGTCGCCCGTGGCAAGGCGCTGGCCGTGGTCGTCGAGGCCGCCAAGGTCGTCGACACCAACGGCGAGGTCGTCGACCTCGAGGGCGACGAGGAAGAGACCGAGGCCGCCGTCGACGGTGAGGCCGAGGAGAAGAACGAGGCCTGAGCCTCGCGCTGACCCTGTACGGGCTCCGGACGCGCCTGCGCGCCCGGAGCCCGTACGCGTACTCCCGGGCCGTACGCGTACTCCCGGGCAAGCCCCACAGACCCGTTCAGGGCCTGTGCCGTGGCGCAGCGGCGCTCGCCTGTCCCGCCTCTTGACCTTGCGCTCCCAGCGAACAGTTCGGGAAGCGGGATGGCTCTGTCCGACCTGCGCGTTAGGGTCCATGAGTACGAGGGCAGGGGAGTCCCCGCCCCCAGTTACAAGACGCTGAGACGGTCGAAGCCGTCAGAGACGAGCAGGTGGATACGTGACGAATCTGATGCCTTATGCCGCCGGCGAGCCGTCCTTCGGTGGTGGCCTCGGCGACCAGGTCTACAGCCGGCTGCTCGGCGAGCGCATCATCTTCCTGGGCCAGCAGGTCGACGACGACATCGCCAACAAGATCACCGCGCAGATGCTGCTCCTTGCCGCCGACCCGGACAAGGACATCTACCTCTACATCAACAGCCCCGGTGGTTCGGTGACGGCCGGCATGGCGGTCTACGACACCATGCAGTACATCCCGAACGACGTCGTGACCATCGGCATGGGCATGGCGGCGTCCATGGGTCAGTTCCTCCTGACCGGCGGCGCCCCGGGCAAGCGCTTCGCGCTCCCGAACACCGACATCCTCATGCACCAGGGTTCGGCCGGCCTGGGCGGCACCGCCTCGGACATCAAGATCCAGGCCGAGTATCTGCTCCGTACGAAGAAGCGCATGGCGGAGATCACCGCCCGGCACTCCGGTCAGACCGTCGAGGCGATCATCCGCGACGGTGACCGCGACCGCTGGTTCACCTCCGAGGAGGCCAAGGAGTACGGCCTCATCGACGAGATCATCTCCGCCGCATCGGGCGTCCCGGGCGGCGGCGGCACCGGCGCCTGAGCCGTACCGCACCGAGCCCCAGCCCGCCGAACGCCACCAGGATGGTGAACACCCACATGAGCAACTTCTCTGCGAGCGGCCTCTACACCGGCCCCCAGCCGGACAACCGCTATGTCGTCCCCCGCTTCGTCGAGCGCACCTCCCAGGGTGTGCGCGAGTACGACCCGTACGCGAAGCTGTTCGAGGAGCGCGTGATCTTCCTCGGCGTGCAGATCGACGACGCCTCCGCCAACGACGTGATGGCACAGCTGCTGTGCCTGGAGTCGATGGACCCGGACCGCGACATCTCGATCTACATCAACAGCCCCGGTGGCTCCTTCACCGCGCTGACCGCCATCTACGACACGATGCAGTTCGTGAAGCCGGACATCCAGACGGTCTGCATGGGGCAGGCGGCCTCCGCCGCGGCCGTGCTGCTGGCCGCCGGCACCCCCGGCAAGCGGATGGCCCTGCCGCACGCCCGTGTCCTGATCCACCAGCCGTCCTCGCAGACCGGCCGGGAGCAGCTCTCCGACCTGGAGATCGCGGCCAACGAGATCCTGCGCATGCGTGAGCAGCTGGAGGAGATGCTGGCCAAGCACTCCACCACGCCGCTCGAGAAGATCCGCGACGACATCGAGCGCGACAAGATCCTCACCGCCGACGGCGCACTCGCGTACGGCCTCGTCGACCAGATCGTCTCCACCCGCAAGAGCACGGCCGCAACGGCCGCCTGACCGATCCCGGCGGCCCTTGGCGCGGTACACGTCAATGTGAACCGCGCCAAGGGGGGCCCGAACGGGGGCCTCGGCAAGGTACCGTCGAATATGAGGCACCAGGAGTCGGCTGAACCAAGCCGCTCCCAGGCGAAGGGGAAGCACCTCGTGGCACGCATCGGTGATGGCGGCGACCTGCTCAAGTGCTCGTTCTGTGGAAAGAGCCAGAAGCAGGTGAAGAAGCTCATCGCAGGCCCCGGGGTGTACATCTGCGACGAGTGCATCGACCTCTGCAACGAGATCATCGAGGAGGAACTCGCAGAGACCTCCGAGGTACGGTGGGAGGAACTCCCCAAGCCGCGCGAGATCTACGAGTTCCTGGAGAGCTACGTGGTCGGCCAGGAGCCGGCCAAGAAGGCGCTCTCGGTCGCGGTGTACAACCACTACAAGCGCGTCCAGGCCGGCGAGAACGGCGGCGCGCAGGGCCGGGACGACGCGATCGAGCTCGCCAAGTCCAACATCCTGTTGCTCGGCCCCACCGGGTCCGGCAAGACACTGCTCGCCCAGACCCTCGCCCGTATGCTGAACGTCCCGTTCGCCATCGCCGACGCGACGGCGCTCACGGAGGCGGGTTACGTCGGCGAGGACGTCGAGAACATCCTGCTCAAGCTGATCCAGGCGGCCGACTACGACGTCAAGAAGGCCGAAACCGGAATCATCTACATCGACGAGATCGACAAGGTCGCCCGTAAGAGCGAAAATCCGTCGATCACCCGGGACGTCTCCGGCGAGGGCGTCCAGCAGGCCCTGCTGAAGATCCTCGAGGGCACCACGGCCTCGGTGCCCCCGCAGGGCGGACGCAAGCACCCGCACCAGGAGTTCATCCAGATCGACACGACGAACGTGCTCTTCATCGTGGGCGGCGCGTTCGCCGGCCTCGAGAAGATCATCGAGTCGCGCGCGGGCGCCAAGGGCATCGGCTTCGGCGCGACGATCCGCTCCAAGCGCGAGATCGAGGCCAGCGACCAGTTCCAGGAGGTCATGCCGGAGGACCTGGTCAAGTTCGGCATGATCCCCGAGTTCATCGGCCGCCTCCCCGTCATCACCTCGGTCCACAACCTGGACCGCGAGGCGCTCCTCAAGATCCTCGTCGAGCCGCGCAACGCGCTGGTGAAGCAGTACCAGCGCCTGTTCGAACTCGACGGCGTCGAGCTGGACTTCGACCTCCCGGCCCTCGAGGCCATCGCCGACCAGGCCATCCTCCGCGGCACCGGCGCGCGCGGCCTGCGCGCGATCATGGAGGAGGTCCTGATGTCGGTGATGTACGAGGTCCCGTCTCGCAAGGACGTGGCCCGCGTGGTCATCACCGAGGACGTGGTCCACAACAACGTCAACCCGACGCTGGTCCCGAGGATCGTCAAGGACGAGGGCAACGGCCGCCACGAGAAGAGCGCGTAGCGCGGAGCGTGACCTGCACGCAGTACGCCCCGGTCAGCCATCTCGGCTGACCGGGGCGCGCGCGTGCCGGCGTGGTGTGCGCCTGCAAGGTCTGAACTACGCCTTGACGCGGACCTCGTTGCGGACCTTCGCCGCGATCGACGCCGTCTCGTCGATGCCCTTGCCCGCGCCCTCTTCCTGCGCCAGCACGAGGGCGATGGTGCTGTAGTCCGCCCAGACGCACATCGCCTGGGAGACGTTCTTCTGGGTCTTGGGGTCCTTGCCCTCGAGCATCTGGCACTTCATCAACGCTCCGTCGAGCCCGTCGGGCTCCACGGACTGCGGCGAGCCGATGAACTTGGGGCCGTCCGAGGAGGAGCTTTCACTCTCGGCCTCCGCCTTCATCCCTGCGAAGAAGGTGTCCAGGGCCTTCTCCGGGTCGGAGACCTTGCCGAACACTCCGTTGAACGAAAGGGACTTGGCCGCCTGCACCTTGGCGGCGGAGGCCGGGTCCGTGAGGTCCAGCTCGCTGATGTCGATGGTCGTGTAGCCCGAGCCCAACGACTTGGTACCGGTCACGCCCACGGTGGCGAGCTGCTTGTCCAGGTCGCCGTCGGCCGCCTTGGGGGCTTGGTCCGGCCCCGCGCGCTTGTACTCCTTGAGCACCGTCGCCGGTGTCGTCAGCTTGTGCGGGCCGTCGTCCTCCAGGCCGCCACCGCTGCCCAGCAGGAAGTAACCGCCGCCGGCGAGGACCGCGACGGCCACGACCACGGCGCCGATGATCAGGCCCGTCTTCTTCTTCGGCGCGGGCGCCGGCGGCGGATAGCCACCCGGCTGCTGCGCGCCGTACTGGGGCTGCTGGCCGTAAGGAGCCGGCTGGCCGGGCTGCTGGGGGTAGCCGTACGGCTGCTGCTGCGGCGGGACGCCCTGCGGTGCCTGCTGCGGGTACCCGTAACCGGGCTGCGGGGCCTGCGGCTGCTGGCCGTAAGGGCCCGGCTGGCCCTGCGGCTGGCCGTAGGGCCCCGGCTGTCCGTACGGTCCGGGCTGCTGCGGCTGCTGCCCGCCGTACGGGCCCGGCTGGTTGTAGCTCATTACGGGTGATCCCCTCGTGATGTTTATGTGTTGCGAACATCCTGGCCCAAGGACCCGTCCGCCTGAGCGGCGGGGGCGACACCGTTACCGAAGAATCGGGTTTCAGTACGGCACTGTGACACCTCTAAACTGGCCCGGTGACCGAGAACACTCAGCAGCAGACAGCGCCCCCTTCCGAACTGCCGACCCAGTACGCGCCGGCCGAGGTGGAGAGGCCGCTGTACGAGCGCTGGGTAGAACGGGGTTACTTCGAGGCCGACGCGAAGAGCGACAAGCCTCCGTTCACGGTCGTCATTCCGCCGCCGAACGTCACCGGCAGCCTCCACCTGGGCCACGCCTTCGAGCACACGCTGATCGACGCCCTCACCCGCCGCAAGCGGATGCAGGGTCACGAGACGCTGTGGCAGCCCGGCATGGACCACGCCGGTATCGCCACCCAGAACGTCGTCGAGCGAGAGCTCGGCAAGGAGGGCAAGTCCCGCCACGATTTGGGCCGTGAGGCGTTCATCGAGCGCGTCTGGCAGTGGAAGGGCGAGTCCGGCGGCCAGATCTCCGGCCAGATGCGCCGCCTCGGCGACGGCGTCGCGTGGTCCCGCGAGCGGTTCACGATGGACGAGGGGCTCTCCCAGGCCGTCCAGACCATCTTCAAGAAGCTCTACGACGACGAGCTGATCTACCGCGCCGAGCGCATCATCAACTGGTGCCCGCGCTGTCTGACCGCCATCTCGGACATCGAGGTCGAGTACCAGGACGACGACGGCGAGCTCGTCTCCATGACGTACGGCGAGGGTGACGAGACCATCGTCGTCGCGACGACGCGCGCCGAGACGATGCTCGGTGACACCGCCGTCGCGGTCCACCCCGACGACGAGCGGTACAAGCACCTCGTCGGCAAGCAGATCAAGCTGCCGCTGACGGACCGTTCGATCCCGGTCGTCGCGGACACCCATGTCGACCCGGAGTTCGGCACCGGTGCCGTCAAGGTGACGCCGGCCCACGACCCGAACGACTTCGAGATCGGGCAGCGCCACAACCTGCCGGCACTCGCCGTCATGGATGAGCGCGCGGTCATCACCGCGCACGGACCTTTCCAGGGCCTGGACCGTCTGGAGGCCCGCAGCGCCATCGTCGGCGCGCTGCGCGCGGAGGGCCGGATCGTCGCCGAGAAGCGGCCGTACGTCCACTCCGTCGGGCACTGCTCGCGATGCAAGACGACCATTGAGCCGCGGCTGTCCATGCAGTGGTGGGTCAAGGTCGGTCCGCTGGCGAAGGCCGCCGGTGACGCGGTCCGTGACGGCCGGGTCAAGATCCACCCGCAGGAGATGGAGAAGCGCTACTTCGACTGGGTCGACAACCTCCACGACTGGTGCATCTCCCGCCAGTTGTGGTGGGGCCACCGCATCCCGGTCTGGTACGGCCCGAACGGCGAGATCGTCTGTGTCGGTCCCGACGAGGAGCCTCCGAACGGGGAAGGCTGGACCCAGGAGACCGATGTCCTGGACACCTGGTTCTCGTCCGGCCTGTGGCCGTTCTCCACGCTCGGCTGGCCCGGGCAGACCGAGAGCCTCGCGAAGTTCTATCCGAACTCCGTCCTGGTCACCGGCTACGACATCCTCTTCTTCTGGGTCGCCCGGATGATGATGTTCGGTCTGTACGCGATGGACGGCACGCCGCCGTTCCACACCATCGCCCTGCACGGCATGGTCCGTGACCAGTTCGGCAAGAAGATGTCCAAGTCCTTCGGCAACGCGGTCAACCCGCTGGACTGGATGGACAAGTACGGCTCCGACGCCCTGCGCTTCACCCTCGCGCGCGGCGCCAACCCGGGCGTCGACGTCCCGATCGGTGAGGACTGGGTCCAGGGTTCCCGTAACTTCGCGAACAAGATCTGGAACGCCACCCGTTTCGCGCTGATGAACGGCGCCACGGTGGAGGGTCCGCTCCCCGCACCCGAGGAGATGTCCTCCACGGACCGGTGGATCCTGTCGCGGCTGAACAAGACGGTCGCCGAGGTGGACGCCTTCTACGAGGACTACCAGTTCGCGAAGCTCTCCGAAGCCCTCTTCCACTTCGCCTGGGACGAGGTCTTCGACTGGTACGTCGAGCTGTCGAAGACGACGTTCTTCGCGGGCGGCGAGCAGGCCAAGGTGTCCGGCCGGGTCCTCGGTGAGGTCCTGGACGTCACGCTGCGGCTGCTGCACCCGGTCGTCCCGTTCGTCACGGACACCCTGTGGACGACGCTGACCGGTGGCGAGTCGCTCGTCGTCGCCGACTGGCCGGCCGACAGCGGCTTCCGCGACGAGGCCGCGGAGCGGGAGATCGAGCTCGTCCAGCGGGTCGTCACCGAAGTCCGACGGTTCCGCAGCGACCAGGGCCTCCAGCCCGGCCAGAAGGTGCCTGCCAGGCTCAGCCTCGACGGCACCGCCCTCGCGCCGCACGAGCCCGCCATCCGGCAGCTGCTGCGGCTGCAGCCGGAGGGCGACGGCTTCCACGCGACGGCGTCCCTCCCGGTCGCCGGGGCGACGGTCGCCCTCGACCTGTCGGGCACGATCGACGTCGAGGCCGAGCGCAAGCGTCTGACGAAGGACCTGGGCGCGGCGCAGAAGGAAGTCGCGCAGGCGACGGCCAAGCTCGGCAACGAGGCGTTCCTCGCCAAGGCTCCGGACAACGTGGTCGACAAGATCCGCACCCGGCTCGCCAAGGCCGAGGAGGACATCGCACGGATCAACACCCAGCTGGCGAATCTGCCGCAGGGCTGAGCGCGGCGGGCAGGCCGAGGCCCCGGGGGACGCCCCCCGGGGCCTCGGCCGTTCCTGTCGGTGCCCGTCCGTAGACTGGACCCGTGAGTGAGCACCCCGATCCGTTCGACGAGTCCGATCTCTTCGACGAGCCCGATCGCTTCGAAGAGATCGTCGACGCCGAGACCGACCGTGACCCCGACCTGGCGGTGATCGAGGCCGGGAGCCGCACCCTGCGGGCCCAGGCCGGGTCGCCGCAGAGCGACGTGCCGGCCCGCCCGTCGGACCCGGAGGTGGACCGGGCCCTGCGCGAGGTCGAGGCCGACCTGGCGACGCGGTGGGGCGAGACCAAGCTGGAGCCGTCCGTCGGCCGTATCGAGGCGCTGATGGACGTGCTGGGTGAGCCCCAGCGCGCCTACCCCTCGATTCACATCACGGGGACGAACGGCAAGACGTCGACGGCCCGCATGATCGAGGCCCTGCTCTGCGCGTTCGAGCTGCGCACCGGCCGGTACACCTCGCCGCACGTGCAGTCGATCACCGAGCGGATCAGCCTGGATGGCGCGCCGATCGAGGCGGAGCGGTTCATCGAGACGTACAACGACATCAAGCCGTACGTCGAGATGGTCGACACAAGCCAGGACTTCCGGCTGTCCTTCTTCGAGGTGCTCACCGGAATGGCCTACGCGGCCTTCGCCGACGCGCCCGTCGACGTGGCGGTCGTCGAGGTCGGCATGGGCGGCAGCTGGGACGCGACGAACGTGATCGACGGCTCGGTCGCCGTGGTCACCCCCATCGACCTGGACCACACGGACCGGCTGGGCGGCACGCCCGCCGAGATCGCCGGGGAGAAGGCCGGGGTCATCAAGCAGGGCGCGACCGTGATCCTGGCGCAGCAGCCGGTGGATGCCGCGCAGGTGATGCTGAAGAAGGCCGTCGAGGTGGATGCGACGGTCGCCCGCGAGGGCATGGAGTTCGGTGTGGTCGCGCGTGAGATCGCGGTCGGCGGACAGCTGCTGACGCTGCGTGGTCTGGGCGGCGAGTACGAGCAGATCTTCCTCCCGCTGTACGGCGCGCACCAGGCGCACAACGCGGCCGTGGCGCTCGCCGCTGTCGAGGCGTTCTTCGGCGTGGGCGCGGGGGAGGCCCGCACGCTGGACATCGACACCATCCGCAAGGCGTTCGCCTCCGTGGCCTCGCCCGGCCGTCTGGAAGTCGTGCGCCGCAGCCCCACAGTCGTGCTGGACGCCGCGCACAACCCGGCGGGGGCGCGGGCGGCGGCGGCCGGTGTCACGGAGTCGTTCGGCTTCTCCCGGCTGATCGGTGTCGTGGGCGCGAGTGACGACAAGGACGTGCGGGGCTTCCTTGAAGCCTTCGAGCCGATCTTCCACGAGATCGTGGTGACACAGAATTCCAGCCACCGCGCGATGAACGCGGACGTGCTGGCCGCGGTCGCCGTGGAGGTATTCGGCGACGAGCGGGTGGTCGTCGAGCCGCGGCTCGACGACGCGCTGGAGGCGGCGATCACGCTTGCCGAGGAGGAGGCCGAGTTCGCCGGCGCGGGTGTGCTGGTGACTGGTTCCGTGATCACGGTCGGCGAGGCCCGGCTGCTGCTGGGGAAGGGCTGAGATCCCGTGCGTACGCTCTGTGCATCGACGCTGATCGGCGAGTTCTTCGTCATCGGCTTCGCCGGTCTGGTCGCCATGAAGTCGGACGACGTCTCGATGACGGCGGTCTGGACGGTCTGCGGTGTCGCGATGCTGCTGTCGCTGCTGCTGTGCGGCATGATCACCCGCCCCGGCGGGATACAGCTCGGCTGGGCGCTGCAGGTCGCGCTGATCGTCAGCGGGTTCGTGGTGCCGGCGATGTTCTTCCTCGGCGTCCTCTTCGCCGGTCTGTGGTGGGCGTCGGTCCACTACGGCCGCAAGATCGACGAGGCGAAGGCGAAGTGGGCGGCACAGTCGGAGACGGCCGAGCCGTGAGGACCCGCTCGAGTGTCGCGGGAGGGCCCTGCCGCCCATGACGTACGGGGCGGGTGACGCCTCGTACGTCACACCCGGTAATGTCGGCCCAACCGCACACTTCTGGCCTGCAAGGAGCCGCACACCATGACTCAGCGCACCCTCGTCCTGCTCAAGCCGGACGCTGTCCGTCGCGGACTCGTGGGCGAGGTCATCGGCCGCATCGAGCGCAAGGCCGACTGGAAGATCACCGCGCTGGAGCTGCGCACTCTCGACCGCGCCACCCTGGAGCAGCACTACGCCGAGCACGTGGGCCGGCCGTTCTACGAGCCGCTCGTGGAGTTCATGCTCTCCGGCCCGGTCGTCGTGATGGTCGTCGACGGCGAGCGCGTGATCGAGGGCGTACGCCGCCTGGCGGGTCCGACCGACCCGATTGCCGCCGAGCCGGGGTCCATTCGGGGTGACTTCGGCACGATCGTCCGGGAGAATCTCATCCACGCCTCGGACTCCGAGGAGTCCGCCATTCGGGAACTGAAGATTTTTTTCCCGGGCCTTTCCTGACAGCGCATCAGCCGAACAGCGCTCTTGTCCTGGGGCGACCGATGGAATTTCGGTCGCCCTTCGGCATAGGCACGGGTATTGCGGGAACGCATCGCTCCAACGCATCGTCACCATAAACAGAGGTGGACCACCGCGCGGTGTCCGTGCAGGCGGCACTACGATGGAAGCCTCCACGCCACAGCACCCACCTCGCCATCCTGAAAAGCCATCAATGCTCGATTTGGGAAGGCCAGACGCATCCTCATGGGGAACAACATGTCGTTCATCGGCCGTGACATGGCTGTCGACCTCGGGACCGCCAACACGCTGGTGTACGTCAGAGGCCGGGGGATCGTTCTCAACGAGCCGTCCGTCGTCGCCATCAACACCAACACAGGCGGCATTCTCGCGGTCGGCGCCGAGGCGAAGAAGATGATCGGCCGGACACCGGGCAACATCGTTGCCGTCCGGCCGCTGAAGGACGGCGTGATCGCCGACTTCGAGATCACCGAGCGGATGCTCCGCTACTTCATCCTGAAGATCCACAAGCGCCGGTACCTCGCCCGGCCCCGCGTCGTCGTCTGTGTGCCCTCCGGCATCACAGGAGTCGAGCGCCGCGCGGTCATCGAGGCGTCGACGCAGGCGGGCGCCCGGCAGGTGCACATCATCGAGGAGCCCATGGCCGCCGCCATCGGCTCCGGTCTCCCCGTCCACGAGGCCACCGGCAACATGGTCGTCGACATCGGCGGCGGCACCACCGAAGTCGCCGTGATCTCGCTCGGAGGAATCGTCACAGCACAGTCCATCCGCGTCGCAGGCGACGAGTTGGACAATGCGATCATCCAGCACATCAAGAAGGAGTACTCGCTTCTCCTCGGTGAGCGGACCGCGGAAAGCATCAAGATCACCATCGGTTCCGCGTACGAGTTGGAGAAGGACGAGCACACCGAGATCCGTGGCCGTGACCTCGTCTCCGGTCTGCCCAAGACCGTCGTCATCTCCGCCGCGGAGGTCCGCAAGGCCATCGAGGAACCGGTCAACGCGATCGTCGACGCCGTGAAGACGACACTCGACAAGTGCCCGCCCGAGCTGTCCGGCGACGTCATGGACCGCGGCATCGTCCTCACCGGCGGTGGGGCGCTGCTGCGCGGCCTCGACGAGCGGCTTCGCAGCGAGACGGGCATGCCGATCCACATCGCCGAGGACCCGCTGGACTCGGTCGCGCTCGGATCCGGCAAGTGTGTCGAGGAGTTCGAGGCGCTCCAGCAGGTGCTGGACGCCCAGCCGCGTCGTTAGACGGTCGGACAATACGCCGTACGGGGGGCTGAGAGGCCCCCATGGGGACCTCCCCGCCCCCGACACGGGGGAAGGACCGTTGCCCTACGACACGACCATTCCTACGAGGAAGGCACGGCCGCCGCACGTGAGGGACACAAAGGAGAGCCGGCTGCTCCTGGTGCTGCTGATCGCCATCGCGTTCGCCTTGATCACGGTGGACATCCGCGGCGGTGAGGAGTCACCGATCGACGGCGCCCGGCAGACCGCGGCCTCGGTCTTCGGGCCCGTCGAGAACGGCGTCGCGGCCGCCGTCGACCCGATCGGCAACGCGATCGGCGCGGTCCGGGACTCCGGTGACCGTCACGACCGCATCAAGCAGCTCCAGCTGGAGAACGCCGAGCTGAAGCAGCGCCTCGGCAGCGACGACCGCAACCGCAGCCGGCTGCGCCAGCTCGACGGCATGATCAGGACCGCGGCAGCCGGCCAGTACGGCATCAAGGGCGCCGAAGTCATCGCCATAGGAGCCGCCCAGGGCTTCTCCTGGACGGTGACCATCGACATCGGTGCCGAGGACGGCATCAAGCGCGACATGACGGTCATCAACAACGAAGGGCTCGTCGGCCGGGTCACCACCGTCGGCTCCCGCACCTCGACCGTCCTGCTCGCCAGCGACCCGGACTTCACCGTCGGCACCCGCATGGAGAAGACGGACGAGTTGGGCTTCGCGACCGGCCAGGGCGACCGGCCGCTGCTGGTCCAGCTCCTCAACGGCAAGTCGAAGGTCAAGGAGGGCGACCGGCTGGTGACCTTCGGCTCGCAGGCCAACAAGCCGTTCGTGCCGGGTGTCCCGGTCGGCGAGATCGTGCGGGTGGACCCCGCCCGGGGCGACCTCACCCGGAACGTCTATGCGCGCCCCTACGTCGCCTTCAGCAAGCTCGACGTCGTCGGTGTCGTCGTTCAGGCGCCCCGCACCGATCCGCGAGACACCGTGCTGCCGCCCAAGCCCGAGGCCCCCAAACCCACCCCGACCGTCACGGTGACGGTCACCCCCGGGGTGTCGCCCGACGGCGACGAGGCGCAGGGCGAGAACAACGGCGAGGCGCAGGGCGACGGCGAGGCACAGGACGACGGGCAGGCACCGGACGCGCTGGATTCCGGCGACGGCGACGCCACAGGCCAGAACGACGACAACTAGGAGCTGATCCGTCATGCGTTTCAACCGGATGCTGCTCTCGACGGCGCTCGTCGTGGTTGCCCTCGTCGTCCAGGTCTCCGTGCTCTCCCGCCTCCAACTCCCCGGCGCGGTCCCCGACCTGATGCTCCTCGTCGTCCTCGGACTCGCGATGGTCTACGGACACATGGCCGGGGCCTTCATCGGATTCGGTGCCGGCCTGCTCGCCGATCTCGCCCCGCCCGCCGACCACGCGGCCGGCCGCTATGCGCTCGTGCTGTGCGTCATCGGCTACCTGGCCGGCCTGGTCCGTCCCGAGAACGGCCAGCCGCTGCGGTCCGCCACCGGCCCGATGGCCGTGGTCGTCGCCGCTGCCGTCGGCTCGACGCTGCTCTACGCGATGGTCGGCGCCCTCGTCGGTGACACCGCCGCCCGCCATGTGGGTCTGGTGAGCCTGCTGCTCACCGCCGTCGTCTACGACCTGGTTCTCGCGCCCTTCACCGTGCCGCTGGTCATGTGGCTCGCCAGACGCAGCGAGAACGATCCGCTCGCCGACAGCCAGAGTTCCGGCGGCACCGATGTCGCAGCGGGCTGGCTCACCTCCGGTACGGGGCTGCGCCTCGGCGGCCAGCGCGGCGGGCTGCGCCTCAAGGCGGCGAGGACACGGGCCGCCCGGGCCGGGCGCATCAAGGGAGTGAAGCGACTGTGACCGAGGGGGCAGCGGCATGAGCAACATCCCGGAGACCGGGCGGACCCCCCGGGTCCAGATCCGTCTCGTCATCATCCAGGTACTCGTCTTCTCCCTCCTGTTCACCCTCGGCGGCCGGCTCTGGTATCTCCAGATCCGCAACGGCGAGGAGTACACCGACGAGGCGAAGAGCAATCACGTGCAGCGGGTCGTCAGCCCCGCCGTCCGCGGCTCGATCCTCGACGCCCGCGGTGTGCCGCTGGCCGACAACGAGACCCGCCTCGTGGTCTCCGCCTCCCGCACCGCGCTGATGAAGATGGGGGACGACGGCAAGGCCGTCCTCACCCGGCTCGCCGGCGTCCTCGGCATGAAGCCGAAGGAGGTCATGGACAAGGTCCGGCTCTGCAACTCCGAGACACCCCAGCCCTGCTGGAACGGCTCGCCGTACCAGCCGATCCCGGTCACCGACGAGGCCACCACCCAACAGGCCCTGCAGATCCGCGAACGGACGGAGGACTTCCCCGGCATCACCGCGGAGCCCACCGCCGTCCGCCGCTACCCCGCGCCCGCCAAGGCGCAAAGCTCGCAGGTACTCGGCTATCTGTCCCCCGTCACCGACGAGGAGATCCAGAAGGCCAAGGACAGCGACTCGCCGTTCCTGCGTTCCGACCAGGTCGGCCGGTCGGGCCTGGAGCGCAGCTACGACGAGGAGCTGCGCGGCAAGGCAGGCGTCACGTCGTACGAGGTGGACAAGCTCGGCCGGGTCATGGGCCAGGCCGAGGCGGACCCGGGCGTGCCCGGCTCCCACCTCGTGACCAGCATCGACGCCCGTGTCCAGGGCGTTGCCGAGCACGAGCTCCACCAGGCGATGAAGACGGTCCGGCAGGAGACCGACAAGGTCACCGGCCGCAAGTACGAGGCCGACGCGGGCGCTGTCGTCGTCATGGAGTCCAGGACCGGCCGCGTGGTCGCGATGGCCTCCCAGCCCGACTACGACCCCAACGCCTGGGTCGGCGGCATCTCCGCCAAGGACTACGCCAAACTCACCGGCAAGAGCTCCAACTACCCCCTGCTCAACCGGGCCATCCAGGGCCAGTCACCCGCCGGCTCCGTCTTCAAGGTCGTGTCGGCCAGCGCGGCCGTGCGGGCCGGCTACCCCTTCGACGGCCGCTACAACTGCACCAGCTCCTACAGCATGGGCAACCGCAGCTTTGCGAACTTCGAGTCCAAGGGGCACGGCCCGATCTCCCTCGGCGACGCCCTCAAGTTCTCCTGCAACACCGTCTTCTACCGTCTCGGCCACGAGGAGTGGAAGCGCGACGGCGGCCTCAAGCCCAAGAAGAAGGCCCACGACTGGTTCTACCGGACCGCCCACGACTTCGGATTCGGCGCCGAGACCGGCGTCGACCTGCCGAACGAGGTCACCGGCCGCATCCCCGACCGCCAGTGGAAGAAGAGCTTCTGGGAGGCGAACAAGGACGCCTGGTGCAAGCAGGGCAAGAAGGGCGGCACCTACGTAGAGCAGATCGCCTATGAGAGCTGCCTCGAAGGCAACCAGCTGAAGGCCTTCGACAGCATCAACTTCGCCATCGGCCAGGGCGACGTGCTCATCACCCCCATCCAGCTGGCCACCGCCTACGCCGCCATCAGCAACGGCGGCACCCTTTACAACCCGACCATCGGCAAGGCCGTGATCAGCCCCGACGGCAAGAGGATCCAAGAGATCGAGCCCAAGGCCCACGGCAAACTGCCGGTCGACGCCGAAACCGTCAAGGATCTCGACAAGGGCCTGCGCTCCGTCGTCGAGCCCGGTGGCACCGCCGCCTGGAGGTTCGGCGGCTGGCCGCAGGACAAGATCCCGATGCGGGCCAAGACCGGTACCGCCCAGGTCTACGGCAAGCAGACCACCTCGTGGTTCGCCACCTACACCGACGACTACACCATCGTCATGACGATCTCCCAGGGTGGCACGGGCTCCGGCGCATCCGGCCCCGCGGTGCGCAACATCTACGACGCGATGTACGGGCTCGACAAAGAAGGCAACCAGGATCTGAAGAGGGCCCTGCTGCCGAAGCCCCAGCAGACCCTGCCCGAGATCTCCCCCGACGGCTCGATCGAGGCACCGGAGGTCAAGCCCTACGTGCCTCCGAAGCCGAAGGACGCCGAAGAACTGCTCGCGGGCCCGCCCGCCTGGAGGGACTGAGCCATGGCCACAGGTGGCTTCACCGTCTCCGGTTACGGCCCCGAGCACGGCGGGCTCTGGAGCAGGCTCACCGCCCGCGACTCCGTCGTGCGCAGGCTCGACTGGCCGATCCTGTTCTCCTCGGTCGCGCTGTCGCTGCTCGGGGCGCTGCTCGTGTGGTCCGCGACGCGCGGCCGTACGGAGCTCAACCACGGCGACCCGTACTACTTCCTCGTCCGGCACCTCCTCAACACCGGCATCGGTCTCGTGCTGATGGTCGGGACGATCTGGCTCGGCCACCGGACCCTCCGCGGAGCGGTCCCGTTCCTGTACGGGCTCTCCGTGGTGCTCGTGGTGCTCGTACTGACCCCTCTGGGCGCCACCATCAACGGCGCGCACGCCTGGATCCAGCTGGGCGGCGGCTTCTCCCTCCAGCCCTCGGAGTTCGTGAAGATCACGATCATCCTGGGGATGGCGATGATGCTCGCCGCCCGGGTGGACGCCGGCGACCAGGTGCATCCCGACCACCGCACCGTCGCCAAGTCGCTGTGCCTGGCCGTGCTGCCGATGGTCATCGTCATGCTGATGCCGGACCTCGGCTCGGTCATGGTGATGGTGGTGATCGTCCTCGGCGTGCTGCTGGCCTCCGGGGCGTCCAACCGCTGGATCTTCGGCATCATGGGCGTCGGAGCGGTCGGGGCGGCCCTTGTCACCGCCCTCGGGCTGCTCGACGAGTACCAGCTCAACCGTTTCGCCGCGTTCGCCAACCCCGAGTTGGATCCGGCCGGCGTCGGCTACAACACCAACCAGGCACGTATCGCGATCGGCTCGGGCGGACTGTACGGCGAGGGCCTGTTCAACGGCCACCAGACCACGGGCCAGTTCGTGCCGGAACAGCAGACCGACTTCATCTTCACCGTCGCCGGCGAGGAACTCGGCTTCCTGGGAGCCGGACTCATCCTCGCGCTGCTCGGCGTCGTGCTCTGGCGCGCATGCCGCATCGCCCGCGAGACGACCGAGCTGTACGGCACGATCGTCGCCGCCGGGATAATCGCCTGGTTCGCCTTCCAGTCCTTCGAGAACATCGGCATGACCCTCGGCATCATGCCCGTGGCCGGCCTGCCGCTGCCGTTCGTCTCGTACGGAGGCACGTCGATGTTCGCGGTCTGGATCGCGATCGGACTGCTCCAGTCGATCCGCGTCCAACGCCCGATAAGCGCATAGCGCCCGGTCCCGCCCGCGCAGCCCCCGGTCCTGCGAGGACGGGACCGGGAAAAGGTCACGCCGGCCGCCTCCGTGGGCTGCCGCCAAATCGATTCAGCGACTAAATTCGGGTCATGGCGGACACCAAGCGCGAGATCGAGCGTAAGTACGAAGCCACCCCCGACACGCCCCTGCCCGACCTGAGAAAGATCTCCGGAGTCTCGGACGTCGCAGACAAGGGCGTCGTCGAGTTGGACGCGGTGTACTACGACACGGCCGACCTGAGGCTCGCCGCCGCGGCAATCACACTTCGCCGCAGGACCGGCGGCGCCGACGCCGGGTGGCATCTCAAACTGCCGGTCGCCCCCGGCGTGCGCGACGAGATCACCGCGCCCCTGTCCGACCTGCTGCCCGAGCCTCTCGCCGCGCTCGTACGCGCCCACACCCGTAGCGCCGAGATAGTGCCCGTCGTACGACTGCTCTCCTCGCGCGACGTGCTCCACCTCTTCGACGCCGACGGTGCGCTGCTCGCCGAGGTCAGCAGGGACGCGGTCGTCGCACAGCGCCTCACCGACGGCAACCGCACCGCCCAGTGGGACGAGATCGAGATCGAACTCGCCGACCAAGGAGACCCGGCCTTCCTCGACGCGGTCGACAAGAAGCTCCGCAAGGCCGGTGTGCTCCCGGCCGAGTCGCCGTCCAAGCTCGCCAGAGCCCTCGTGGAAACCGGAGCGGCCCCCGAGGAACGCCCGACGGCCGAAGCACCGACCACCGCGGGCGACCACGTCCTCGCGTACCTCCGCGACAAGCGGGACGCCCTCGTCGCGCACGACCCCGGCGTACGCCGCGACCTGCCCGACGCGGTGCACCAGATGCGAGTGGCGACCCGCCGGCTGCGCAGCGCCTTCCGCAGCTACAGGAAGGTCGTCGACCGCGCGGTCACGGACCCGCTGGCCGACGAGCTCAAGTGGCTGGCCGCAGAGCTGGGCGTCGCCCGGGACCACGAGGTGCTCAGCGAGCGGCTGCGTGCCCACGTGGAGGCGCTGCCCGACACGCTGGTCCTCGGTCCGGTGCACGCCCGGCTGCGCATCCGCTCAGCAGCAGGCGGCGCGGAGGCACAGGAGCGGGCCGTCGCCACCCTGGACAGCGAGCGCTACTTCGCGCTCCTCGACGCGCTCGACGCGCTGCTCGCCGACCCGCCGTTGCGCAAGGCAGCCTCCCGCGCCCCCGAGGACGTGCTGGCGAAGGCCGTCCTGAAGGACTACGCCCGCCTGTCCACCCGTGTCGAACGCGTCCTCGAACTGCCCCCCGGCGGTGAGCGGGACCTCGCCATGCACGACGCCCGCAAGGCCGCGAAGCGCGCCCGCTACGCGGCCGAGGCCGCCGGGCCCGCGCTCGGCAAGGCGGCGAAGCGGTTCGCGAAGCGCATGAAGGCAGTGCAGACCCTCCTCGGCGAGCACCAGGACAGCGTCGTCGCACGCGAAGCGCTGCGGGACCTGGCGATCCAGGCACACGCGGCGGGCGAGACCGCCTTCACCTGGGGCCTGCTGTACGGGCAGGAGCAGGCGGCCGCCGCGGACAGCGAGCGCGAGCTTCCGCAGGTCTGGCAGCGGGCGTCCCGCCCGAAAATTCGGGCGGCCCTGACAGGCTGACCACCAAGGTACGCTTGAGGGTCACCCCTGCCAGCTCATGAAAGTCGCGTAGATGTCTGCCGAGTCGGTCTTCCCACAGCTCGAAGCGCTGCTCCCGCATGTGCAGAAGCCCATCCAGTACGTCGGCGGTGAGCTGAACTCCACCGTCAAACCCTGGGAGTCCTGCGACGTCCGCTGGGCGCTCATGTACCCGGACGCCTACGAGGTCGGTCTGCCCAACCAGGGCGTCATGATCCTCTACGAGGTACTGAACGAGCGGGAGGGCGTGCTGGCCGAGCGTACGTACAGCGTCTGGCCCGACCTCGAGGAGCTGATGCGCGAGCACAAGGTCCCGCAGTTCACCGTGGACAGCCACCGCCCCGTCGGCGCCTTCGACGTCTTCGGGCTCAGCTTCTCCACAGAGCTCGGCTACACCAACATGCTCACGGCCCTCGACCTCGCGGGTATCCCCCTCGAGTCGAAGGACCGCACGGTCGACCACCCGATCGTCCTGGCCGGCGGCCACGCGGCCTTCAACCCGGAGCCGATCGCGGACTTCATCGACTGCGCCGTCATCGGCGACGGCGAGCAGGCCGTCCTCGACATGACGGAGATCATCCGTGCCTGGAAGGCCGAAGGCCGTCCGGGCGGGCGCGAGGAGGTCCTCTTCCGCCTCGCGAAGACCGGCAACGTCTACGTCCCCGGCTTCTACGACGTCGAGTACCTGCCCGACGGCCGCATCGGCCGGGTCGTGCCCAACAAGTCGGGTGTGCCGTGGCGGGTGTCCAAGCACACGGTCATGGACCTCGACGAGTGGCCGTACCCGAAGCAGCCGCTGGTCCCGCTCGCCGAGACGGTCCACGAGCGGATGTCCGTCGAGATCTTCCGCGGCTGCACCCGCGGCTGCCGTTTCTGCCAGGCCGGCATGATCACGCGCCCCGTGCGGGAGCGAAGCATCACCGGCATCGGCGACATGGTCGAGAAGGGTCTCAAGGCGACCGGCTTCGAGGAGGTCGGCCTGCTGTCGCTGTCCTCCGCGGACCACAGCGAGATCGGCGACATCGCCAAGGGCCTCGCCGACCGGTACGAGGAAGACAAGATCGGCCTGTCGCTGCCGTCGACCCGCGTCGACGCGTTCAACGTCGACCTGGCCAACGAGCTGACCCGCAACGGCCGCCGGTCCGGTCTCACCTTCGCCCCCGAGGGCGGCTCCGAGCGCATGCGCAAGGTCATCAACAAGATGGTCTCCGAGGAGGACCTGATCCGTACGGTCTCCACCGCGTACGGCAACGGCTGGCGCCAGGTGAAGCTGTACTTCATGTGCGGTCTGCCGACGGAGACCGACGAGGACGTGCTGCAGATCGGCGACATGGCCGTCAAGGTCATCGCCGAGGGCCGCAAGGTCTCCGGGCAGAACGACATCCGCTGCACGGTGTCCATCGGCGGGTTCGTGCCCAAGCCGCACACGCCGTTCCAGTGGGCACCGCAGCTGAGCGCCGAGGAGACCGACACGCGGCTGGAGAAGCTGCGCGACAAGATCCGGGGCGACAAGAAGTACGGCCGCTCGATCGGCTTCCGCTACCACGACGGCAAGCCCGGCATCGTCGAGGGCCTGCTCTCGCGCGGTGACCGCCGCGTCGGAGCCGTCATCCGCGCGGTGTACGAGGACGGGGGCCGCTTCGACGGCTGGCGCGAGCACTTCTCGTACGACCGCTGGATGGCGTGCGCCGACAGGACGCTGCCGGACTTCGGCGTCGACGTCGACTGGTACACGACGCGAGAGCGCACGTACGAGGAGGTCCTGCCCTGGGACCACCTGGACTCCGGTCTCGACAAGGACTGGCTCTGGGAGGACTGGCAGGACGCGCTCGACGAGACCGAGGTCGAGGACTGCCGCTGGACGCCGTGCTTCGACTGCGGGGTGTGCCCGCAGATGGACACGGCTATCCAAATCGGCCCCACCGGCAAGAAGCTGCTGCCTTTGACGGTCAGGAATGCTGCACCGGCACCGAGCGGTCACGTGCACTGAGCTGCACCGGCACCGAGCGGTCACGTGCACTGAGGTGAGCACGGCACGCGCTGGGGTGCTTGATGCCCTGGCAGGGGCGAGCGAGGACGAGGGAGCCGCTGCGCCGGCTGCTCTCGGCGCCACTGGTCGTCAGCAGCCGACGGCCCCGCGGCGTGGCCCTCGAACGCCCCTGCCGGGGGCCAGAGACGCCGGCGGGGTGCATGATCCGCCGTTCCACCGGCGCTGACGTACGAACCCGGCTGCCAGGCACGGTATGCCGTCATCCGTGGGTGCCTGCGGCCTGTTTGCACGGCTCCAGTCCGGCACCGACTGCCGGATGTCCCCCTGGATCACGCCCTTGAACGGGACGGCCGGCACCACATCGACAAGCTCTTCCGAGACGCAGCACAGCGGCTGGAAGCGCGGTGCCGCCGCAGGTGACGCCTGCCCGCTGTGGATCACAGCGCCAGGAGTGTCCTCGGCCCGACCGGCAGGGAGCTGCTGCCGTGCTTGTCACCGGAGACGAGGATCAGGCGTGGCGCTGGTAGTTGTTCTCGTAGTCGTCGAAGACGATGTGCGCGTCGCCGTGTGCGTCCACCCGGAGTTCTTCCTCGAGCGTGCGGACGCGGTACTGCCAGCCTTCGGGAAGCTGCAGACGATCTCCGATTGTGGGCAGTTGCTCCACGCTCAGGTCCGGGTCGACGTGCCGGGAGAGGCTTTGCATGACGTACTGGTGGCCCTCGGGGGAGACGAGTTCATGGATCTCGCGACCCTTCAGGAAGAGCGACTGGGTGGTGCGCACCACGGTGAACCGCCTGTAGGGCGGCCGCTGGGCGCTGAGGAACGTCTGCAGATCAGGGACATGGATTTCGGCCACGGTGTGCATGCCGATGCCTCTTACGGTGGTCACTCGTCCTCCGTCGAGGAGCTCTGCGGAGGCGGTGTCCACGAGGGCGCGGCGCGGCCCGTTCATCCACACCGCATCCCCGTGGAACTCCGCTGCCAGGGCGGCGGGGTCCAGAGCGCGGAACTGCTCGTCGGTGAAGTCGACCGGCAGGCCGAGGGTGTTGTATGCCGCCCCTGTTGCTCCGGGGCCGTCAGCGTCCTTGGTGAAGACGATGATCTCGGCGTGCGGTACGCCGCGGAGATTCTCGAACGTCTTGGTCACTGTGCTCTGGCTGGCCGGTGTTGACGACATGCGGTGACTCTCTTTCTCCGACACGAAGGTTCTGAACGGCCGGCGGATCCTTGACGCCATCTGGCAGCTGAAGTCCTCGGGCCCCGCACGCCTCCGGCCGCGAAACTATGCGCCCACCCGGGCTCCTGCTCCTGGACGGGGTGCGCCGTTCGGCCGGGCGGGTGCGATTTGTGCCCGCACGGCACTGCCGGGCGCGGTGCGAGGGCGACGAACACGCCGGTGTGGTAGACGCAAAGCGGCAGGTGGTGCATCCGTACGGGCCTGTGTTGCGTCATGTCTGACATGGACTTGGAAAAGCCGTCGCAGGCACCCACCGGCCGGCGCCACGGCGCGCCCGTGGCGCCGAGGGACTACGAGCCGGGCGACGGCTGCCTCGCCGCGGTCATCAGGATTCCGGTACGGATCGTGGTGGTCCTCGTCGTCCTCCCGGTGCGGATGCTCTGGGACGTACTGATGGTCTGCGGGCGGGTCCTGCAGAAGGCCCTGCTGAGGCCGCTGGGCCGGGCGCTCGGCTGGTTCTTCGAGAAGGTGGTCACCCCGGTCGCGCTCGGCGTCGGCCGGCTGGCCGTCGTCATCGGCAAGGCGCTGTTCGTCTGGCCGTGGGTGGCGCTGTGGCGGTACGTGGTGGTGCCGGTGGTGAAGTACGGGCTGGTCGTTCCGGCGGTGTGGGTGTACCGGCAGCTGCTGACTCCGCTCGGCCATGGCATCGCCTGGCTCGTCGAGCACCTTCTCGTCGCACCGGCGCGATGGATCCACCTCAGGCTGCTCACCCCGGTGGGCCGCGGCATCGCCTCGCTGGCCCGCGGCATCGGGTACGGCATCGCTTGGCTGGCTCGCGGTATCGCGGCAGTGCTGGTCCGGCTGGGCGCGGCGCTGTTCGTCTGGCCGTGGGTGGCGCTGTGGCGGTACGTGGTGGTGCCGGTGGTGAAGTACGGGCTGGTCGTCCCGGCGGTGTGGGTGTACCGGCAGCTGCTGACTCCGCTCGGCCACGGCATCGCCTGGCTGGCCCGCGGCATCGGGTACGGCATCGCCGCCGTCCTGCGCGGGCTGTGGGCAGCCACCGCCTGGCTGGTCATGACCCTGCTCGTCGCCCCCGCCGCGTGGCTGTACCGGTACGTCCTCGCCCCCGTGGGCCGGGAGATCGCCGCCGCCGTCGGCATCGCATGGCGCGTCGCGGGGTACATCTCCCGCGCCGTCGGCCGGGGCCTGAAGTGGCTCGCCCGGAACCTGGTCGGCCGCCCCGCCCGCTGGTTCTACGTCGGCGTGTGCACACCCGTCGGCCACTTCGTGCGCGACGCGGTCTGGCGGCCCGCCAAGAAGGCCGCCGTCGAGACCGGCCGGGCGACGCGCGCGGCGCTGCGCCGGGCCGGCGAAACCGTGCGCCAGGCACGGCGCGACGCCTGGCGTGCCCTGGGCGGCACGCCCCGTGATCCCCGGCCCGTGGCGGGCTTCGGGGGCCAGGCGCGTAACCTGGGTGGCAGACAACAAACACAGACCGTTCCCGGCGCGGCGGCCGAATCCGAGATCTCCCTGCACAAGCGGGGGTGAACCGGTCGGCCCCCGGGGAGCACCCCGCACGTTGAGGGCGGCGCGCCACCCGCGCCCGTCCCGCACCGAGGAGAAGAACCACTGGGCAAGCGACAGCCCGAAGGCCCGCCGCCCGCACCTGCGGTGCAGCGCATCCGACTGCGCTACACCAAGCGCGGCCGCCTCCGGTTCACCAGCCACCGTGACTTCCAGCGCGCCTTCGAGCGGGCACTGAGGCGTGCCGAGGTGCCCATGGCGTACTCGGCGGGCTTCACCCCGCATCCCAAGGTGTCGTACGCCAATGCCGCACCCACCGGCACGGGCAGCGAGGCCGAGTATCTGGAGATCGCCCTCACCGAGCACCGCGACCCGGACAAGCTGCGTGAGCTGCTGGACGAGTCGCTGCCGGGCGGGCTCGACATCACCGACGCGGTCGAGGCCCGTACCTCGGGCCTTGCAGACCGGCTCACCGCCTCCGTGTGGGAGCTGCGCCTGGACGGTGTCGGGTTCGACGAACTCGCGAGCGCCGTTGCCGCGTTCCTTGCCGCTGAGACCGTCGAGGTCCAGCGGAAGACGAAGAACGGCATGCGGACGTTCGACGCCCGCGGCGCCGTCGCCGCCCTCGAGGCGGCTCCGGCGGCGTCCGATAGGCCAGGGGACGGGCCCTGTGCGATACTGCGCCTGGTTGTTCGGCACGTAACACCTGCCGTGCGACCCGACGACGTCCTGTCCGGTCTCCGAGCTGTGGCCGACCTGGCGCCGCCGGTCCCCGCAGCGGTGACCAGGCTGGCGCAGGGGCTCTTCGACGAGGAGTCCGGCACGGTGACCGACCCGCTCGCGCCCGACCGCGAGGCAGTCCTGGCCGCACCATCCGCGGCCGCCGGGACCGCCCCTGCGACGGCGCCGGAAGGTCCCGCCGCGTAAGGACGGTCGTCGAGCGCAGCCCTGGTACTCGGGAGCCACCTGGGTCGGGCAGCGCGATGACACAGGAGACTTTCGCCAGGCCGTGCGTACATCGCGTACGGAACCGGCGAGCCAGACATCAGCTCCCGTGCGGCGCCCGCGCCCCGGACGGCGGCACCGCGCACATCACGCGGGCCGCGGCCGGACCGGATACAGGCGCGGCGCCCGGGAGCGTGACGGGAGAACCGCCCGCATGCTCGAGCCGAACGAAACCGGCACCGCCGGTAACAACGACAACGAACAACACAACGACTCACCCAGCGACACGCTGCCGCCGCGCCGCAGGCGCCGCGCCGCGTCGCGCCCGGCGGGTGCGCCGAAGGCGGCTGAAGGCGCCGGGACCGGCGAGGTCACGCAGGCGCAGGCCGCGGAGGCCGCGATCCCGGCCGTCGCCGCCGCCGGCACCGTGGCGGCCGGATCGGCCGAGGTGTCCGACGTGCAGCCCGCGGCCGACGCCGCAGCCGCGGAGGAGGCGCAGGTCGCCCAGGCCGTGACCGCCGCGCCGCGAGCGCGCCGTCGTGCCACCCGTAAGGCGACGGCCCCGGCCGGCGCGCCGCAGACGGCGGAGGCCGCCGAGGAGACCGCTGCTCCGGCCGAGGTCTCCGAAGATGTCGTCGCGGCCGAGGAGCCCGCGCCGCGTACCCGTCGCCGTGCCACCCGCAAGGCCACCGCTCCCGCTGGGAGCCCGCAGGCCGCTGAGGCTGTGACGGTCGCATCGGACGCCGGTGCCGCAGAGCCGGTCGCCGAGCCGGCCGCCGAAGAGACAGCACCCGCGCCGCGCCGTACCCGCCGTCGAGCATCCGCTCCCGCGGGTGCGCCGCAGGCCGTCGAGGCCGTCGAAGAGACCGCTGCTCCGGCCGAGGTCTCCGAAGATGTCGTCGCGGCCGAGGAGCCCGCGCCGCGTACCCGGCGCCGTGCCACCCGCAAGGCCACCGCTCCCGCGGGCGCGCCGCAGACCGCCGACGAGGTTGTCGCTACGCAGGCCGCAACGGCCACCGAGCCGGAGGAGACCGCCGCCCCGCGCCGTACTCGCCGTCGCGCGTCCGCGCCGGCCGGTGCGCCGAAGGCCGTCCAGGTGTCGGAAGACTCGGAAGACACCGCTGTGCAGGAAGCCGCCCGGACCGTGGCCCCCGTCGCAGAGTCCGACGAAGAGGAGACCGCCGTGGCCGCTGTGAACGAGGAGCCCGCGCCGCGCCGTACCCGCCGCCGTGCGTCGGCACCCGCCGGCGCGCCCCAGGCCGAGGCCGTCGCTTCCACCGGCGACGATGTGGCCGCCGAGAGCGAGGAGCCCGCGCCGCGCAGCCGCCGCCGGGCGACCCGTAAGGCGACTGCTCCCGCCGGTGCGCCGAAGGCGGCCGACGAGGACACCGCGAAGGCCGGCGAGAGCCTGCCCGAGAGCGCCGTCGCCCAGATCGCCTCCGACGAGGCCGAGGTGGCCGCCGCGGAGAAGGCGGCGACCCGGGGACGTACGCGCCGCCGCGCGGTCTCGCCCGAGTTCACCGCGCAGTCGGCCGCCGAGGCGGAGCAGGCCGAGACGGTCGAGGAGGCACCCGCCCGTGGTCGTCGTGCCGGGCGGCCCGCGGTGCCCACCTTCCGGGCGCCGGTCTTCACCGAGCCGATGTTCCAGACGCCCGAGACGGCTGCCGCCGCGGCCGCGGCAGCCACCGCCCCTGAGCCTGAGGAGGACGAGGAGGCCGCCGAGGCTCCCGTCGCCCAGGCCCCGGCCCCCGAGCCCGCCGGGCGTCGGCGCCGCCGCCGTCGCGGCGAGCCCGCGGAGCCCGTCGAGGCGCCGGCCGCCGAGGCCGCTCCGGCCGAGGCCGAGACGGAGCCCGAGCAGGCGGAGGGCGCGGAGGACGAGGACCACGACGAGTACGAGGACCGTCCGTCGCGCCGCCGCCGCCGCGGAGGCCGTCGCCGTCGCCGTGGCGAGGCCGCCGACGCGGACGAGTCCGCGGAGGAGCGCTCCGAGGAAGCGGACACCGCCGCCGAGGAGGCCCACGACGAGGCCGACGAGGAGGACGAGTCGGAGACGGAGACGCCGTCGGCCGCCGGTACCAGCAGCAGCCGTCGCCGCCGTCGCCGTCGCCGTCGCAGCGGTGACGCCGGTACGGAAGGCGAGCAGGGCACCGACGACCCGGAGCGCACGGTCGTCAAGGTCCGCGAGCCGCGCAAGAAGGAAGAGCCGAGCGACGAGGTCCAGTCCATCAAGGGCTCGACCCGTCTGGAGGCGAAGAAGCAGCGCCGCCGCGAGGGCCGCGAGCAGGGCCGCCGCCGGGTGCCGATCATCACCGAGGCGGAGTTCCTGGCGCGCCGCGAGGCCGTCGAGCGCGTCATGGTCGTCCGCCAGAGCGGCGAGCGCACCCAGATCGGCGTCCTCGAGGACAATGTGCTCGTCGAGCACTACGTCAACAAGGAGCAGGCCACCAGCTACGTCGGCAACGTCTACCTGGGCAAGGTGCAGAACGTTCTGCCGTCCATGGAGGCCGCGTTCGTCGACATCGGCAAGGGCCGCAACGCGGTCCTGTACGCCGGCGAGGTGAACTTCGAGGCGCTGGGCATGGCGGGCGGCCCGCGCCGTATCGAGGCCGCCCTCAAGTCCGGCCAGTCGGTCCTTGTCCAGGTGACCAAGGACCCGATCGGCCACAAGGGCGCCCGGCTCACCAGCCAGGTGTCGCTGCCCGGCCGCTACCTGGTCTACGTGCCCGAGGGCTCGATGACCGGCATCAGCCGCAAGCTGCCCGACACCGAGCGCTCCCGGCTGAAGACCATCCTCAAGAAGATCGTCCCCGAGGACGCGGGCGTCATCGTGCGCACCGCCGCCGAGGGCGCGAGCGAGGACGAGCTGCGCCGCGACGTCGAGCGTCTGCAGGCGCAGTGGGAGGACATCCAGAAGAAGGCGAAGAGCGGCAACGCGCCGACGCTGCTCTACGGCGAGCCGGACATGACCGTCCGTGTCGTCCGCGACATTTTCAACGAGGACTTCTCCAAGGTCGTCGTCAGCGGTGACGAGGCGTGGGAGACCATCCACGGCTACGTCTCGCACGTGGCGCCCGATCTCGTCGACCGGCTGCAGCGCTGGACCAGCGAGACGGACGTCTTCGCGGTCCACCGGATCGACGAGCAGCTGATGAAGGCGCTTGACCGCAAGGTCTGGCTGCCGAGCGGCGGCTCGCTGGTGATCGACAAGACAGAGGCCATGATCGTGGTCGACGTCAACACCGGTAAGTTCACCGGCCAGGGCGGCAATCTCGAGGAGACCGTCACCAGGAACAACCTGGAGGCGGCCGAGGAGATCGTGCGCCAGCTGCGGCTGCGCGACCTGGGCGGCATCGTCGTCGTCGACTTCATCGACATGGTGCTGGAGTCCAACCGCGACCTGGTCATGCGCCGGCTGCTGGAGTGCCTGGGCCGTGACCGCACCAAGCACCAGGTCGCCGAGGTGACGTCACTCGGCCTGGTCCAGATGACCCGCAAGCGGGTCGGCCAGGGCCTTCTGGAGTCCTTCTCGGAGACCTGCGTCCACTGCAACGGCCGTGGCGTGATCGTGCACATGGAGCAGCCGACGTCCATCGGCGGCGGTGGCGGCGGCAAGCGTTCGAAGAAGCGCGGCCGTGGCGGTGCGCAGGAGCAGGGCGAGGCTCAGCCGGAGACCACCGGCGTCGAGGCCGAGGCCGAGATCGAGACCGAGGAGGAGGTCGCCGCGGAGGTGGCCGCCCCCGCGGCGCTCGCCGAGCCGGCCTTCGTACCGGACGAGGAGCTGTACAGCAGCGCGGCGGAGGCCGAGGCGGCAGCCACTCGCGGGCGGGGTCGTCGTCGGGCGACCCGCAAGGTGTCGGCACCGGCCGGTGCGCCGAAGCCCGTCGAGGTGGCCGCGGAGCAGCGGGCCGAGGCCGCCCCTGCTCCTGTCGAGGCCGCGGAGCCGGCCGCACCGGCGGAGGAGGCGGCCCCCACGGGCCGTGTCCGGCGCCGGGCCACGCGGAAGGTGTCCGCTCCGGCGGGTCCGCCGGTCACGTCGGAGCCGACCGTCCTGGAAACGACGGTTGAGGCGCCGGCTGAGCCGCAGCCCGAGGCGGTTTCCGCACCCGAGGCGGTTTCCGCGCCCGCCGCGGAGGAGGCGCCGGTCGCGGCTCCGCCGCGAGCGCGCCGCCGGGTGACCCGCAAGGTCACCGCTCCGGCTGGTTCGCCGTCGGGCACGCAGGACGCGGCGATCGTCGTGGTCGACACGGAGCCCAAGGCCGAGTCCCCGGCCGGTGAGCCCGAGGCGGAGGCCCCCGAGTCCGGCGAAGCCGAGGCCGAGGCCCCGGCGGCCAAGAAGGCGGCCCGCAAGGCCGCCAAGAAGGCCACGGCGAAGAAGGCTGCCGCCAAGAAGACGACGGCCAAGAAGACGACGGCGAAGAAGACGACCGCGAAGAAGACGACCGCGAAGAAGGTCTCGAAGAAGACCGCGGCTGCCGAGCAGGCCTCTGCTCCGGGAGTCTCCGCGAGCGCTCCTGAGGCGTAGGTCCCGGGTGCCGTGAGGCATCTACGGTTTTGCGGCCCGTCCCCGGTTTCCCCGGGGGCGGGCCGCAATCATGTGCCGGCGCACACGGGCCGACATACGCAGGGCCCGTTGCACCGGCCGACCGGTGCAACGGGCCCTTCGGGTCCGGCGTGGACCGCGGGGCTCAGCGCTTGGCGGCGAGCCGCCGCAGCCGCCTGAGGACCGCCTTCACGATCGCGACCCGGCCCACGCGCAGCACGAGCCGGCTGCGCTTGGCGGCCGGTGCCGCGTAGCGCAGCAGGCCGCCGCGGAACCAGCGGGTGTTCTTCAGGTCGGACTGCGACGTGACCGGCTTGGACCAGGCGGAGCCGCGCTGGGAGGGCAGCCACAGCGACACCGACCAGGAGCCGGGGGCGAGGCCGTCGACGGAGACGTTGGCCGTGAAGCTGTTCGCACCGTTCGGGGTGACCGGGACGGTGAGGGTCCGGCCGCGTCCGCCGTCGAGCCGTACGGCGAGGGCGGAGACGGGCAGCGACGCCAGCTTCCAGCTGCCCTCGACCTCGAGCTGCGCAGGGATTGTGGTGGACCAGCGCGTGCTGTCGACGCGCAGCTTGTCGGCCACCTTGTGCTTGTTCTCGCCGATGTCGAGGGTGAGGTTGTTGTAGGGCTGCGTGTAGTAGAGGGCGGCGGCGAAGTTCTCCTCGCCGTCGGCGACCACGTACGTCTCGGTCTTCTCACCGACGCCGGGGAGACGCTTGTGGCCGAAACGTATCTCCTTGACGTAGTCCTGGATCCGTACGGCAACGAACACGTCCCACAGCCCCTTGGGGAGCCGGCCGCCGTCCACGGCCTTTGCCAGGTCGATCTCGGTGGCGAAGCCGGCCATCGGGTAGCTGTACTGCCCGCGGTCCTCCTTGGCGCCGAGGTCGGGGGTGGCCACGGCGGTCGTCGGGAACCGGTGCTCGACCTTGGTGTCGCGCTCACGCAGCACCAGCTCGGTGGTTGCCTCCTCCTGCGGGAGGCCCCGCAGATAGGCGTGTCCGGTCGTGGTCAGCACGCTGCCGTCGATGGTGACGGAGTCCAGCCGGTGACGGTCCTGGACGGCCTTCGTGACGTCGTAGATCTCGTCCGGGATACCGCGCTCGGGGTCGCGGAAGAACGGCAGCCGGGTGTAGGCGCGGTCGCCTTCGACGAGCACGTCGGGCTGGGTGCCGGCCGACCGGTGCCGGCGGTCGACGTTCTCCAGCTCGATGGTCTCCTCGAGCATGTCGCGCAGGATCAGTTCGCAGCGCAGCCGTGTGATGGCGTTGACCCTCGCCTTGAGCGAGTCCGGGTAGGAGCGCTTGAGCAGGGCGCGCAGCTCGTCGAAGTTCTTGCGCTGGAGCTGGGGGTCGCTCTCCCGGGCCAGGTGGATCAGCGCGTGGAACATGTCGATCGTCAGGTGACGGTTGATCAGGCCGTCGCGGTCGGGACCGGCCGGAACGTGCTTCTCGACCAGGTCGACCATCAGCTCCAGCACACGGATGCGGACCTCTGCGCCGCGCGTGGAGGTGGTGGTGTTCCCGCCGTCGTCGCGCTTGACGATGTACAGGCAGTCGTAGTCGGCGACGACCGAGATGCCGTCCGCCTTGAGGTAGAGCATGCCGGTGAAGAGCTGGTCCTCCGCGGTCTTGTAGCCGAGCGGGAAGCGCAGCTTGTGCTTCTCGATCAGATCGCGCCGGATCAGCTTCAGCGGGTTCAGCGTCCAGTACGCCCGTGACTTGAAGACGTCGGTGCGGGGCTGGTTGCGCAGGAACATCGAGCTGGGGGCGCCGCGGCCGTTGACACCGACCATCTTGCCGAGCACCACGTCGGTCTTGTTCTTCTCGGCCATGGTGAACATGCGCTCGAGGGCCTCTTCGCCGAGGTAGTCGTCGGCGTCGAGGAAGAAGACGAACTTGCCGCGTGCGTGGTCCAGCCCCTTGTTGCGGGGGGCGGAGGGGCCGCCGGAGTTCTCCTGGTGGAACACCTGGAAGAGGCCGGGGTACTGCGCGGCGAACCGTTCCAGTTCCTCCCCGGTGCCGTCGGTCGAGCCGTCGTTGACGGTGATGATCTCGATACGGTCGCGTCCGAGAGTCTGCTCGACCACGGATGTGAGCGTCTTCGTCAGATACGGCATGGCGTTGTAGGCGCCGATGATCACGGAGATGTCAGGCGTGGTCAAGGTCGATTCCGTTCGCGTACAGCCCGAGCGCTGGTCGCTGCACTGCAGCCCCCCCTGTCGACTCGACGGCCACTATTGAGGTGTTCAGAGAAAGTCCGCACCAATCTTACAAACCGCTTGAGGTGTGGAGGCCGTGTGACCGTCACGGTTCAGTGACGGAGCTTCAGGGGAAGTCGCGCGTGAGCGGGCTCGGTTTGACCCGCCGGAGCCCGGTCCGTAACCTTGACCCTCGGCGTGTTTCCGTATGCGCCCACCCCTGAGCAACTCCCTCCCGGTCCTCCGGGAGAGGCCGCTCGTCCATTCGGATCATCCGGGCCCGGCCCGTGTGAGCGGCTGGCATCAGAGGTTTCGTTCCGAGCGAGAGAGAGATCCGCGTGTACGCCATCGTGCGCAGCGGTGGTCGCCAGCACAAGGTTGCTGTCGGCGACATCGTTGAGGTTGACAAGATTTCCACTGCCAAGGTTGGCGACACGGTCGAGCTCTCGACCCTGCTCGTTGTCGACGGCGACGCCGTGACCAGCGACCCGTGGGTGCTGGCCGGTATCAAGGTCACGGCCGAGGTCGTGGACCACCACAAGGGCGCGAAGATCGACATCCTTCGCTACAAGAACAAGACCGGCTACCGCCGCCGCCAGGGTCACCGTCAGCAGTACACGGCGATCAAGGTCACCGGCATCCCCGCAGCTGCGAAGTAAGGGACTGAGGAGAGATGGCACACAAGAAGGGCGCATCGTCCACCCGGAACGGTCGCGACTCCAACGCTCAGCGGCTCGGCGTGAAGCGCTTCGGCGGTCAGGTCGTGCTCGCCGGTGAGATCCTGGTCCGCCAGCGCGGCACCCACTTCCACCCCGGCGCCGGTGTCGGTCGCGGCGGCGACGACACCCTGTTCGCGCTGCAGCCGGGTGCGGTGGAGTTCGGTACCCACCGTGGTCGCAAGGTCGTGAACATCGTTCCGGTCGCCTGACCGGAAATCTTCACGAGGGGCGGACCTCACTTCCCGTACGGGAAGCGGGTCCGCCTTTCGTGTGTTGAGAGACAGACATTTACGTACGTACGTCACACCGCTTACTGGAGGCACATCCATGACCACCTTCGTGGACCGCGTCGAGCTGCACGTCGCCGCGGGTAACGGAGGCCACGGCTGCGCCTCCGTTCACCGGGAGAAGTTCAAGCCGCTCGGCGGACCCGACGGCGGCAACGGCGGCCGCGGCGGTGACGTGATCCTGGTCGTCGACCAGTCCGTCACCACGCTCCTCGACTACCACCACAGCCCGCATCGCAAGGCCACCAACGGCAAGCCCGGTGAAGGCGGCAACCGCTCCGGCAAGGACGGACAGGACCTGGTCCTGCCGGTCCCGGACGGCACCGTCGTCCTCGACAAGCAGGGCAACGTCCTCGCGGACCTCGTGGGTCAGGGCACCACCTTCGTGGCCGCTGAGGGCGGCCGCGGCGGCCTCGGCAACGCCGCGCTCGCCTCCGCCCGCCGCAAGGCCCCCGGCTTCGCGCTGCTGGGCGTGCCCGGGCAGGCCGGCGACGTGGTGCTGGAGCTCAAGACGGTCGCCGACGTCGCGCTCGTGGGCTACCCGAGCGCCGGCAAGTCGTCGCTGATCTCCGTGCTCAGCGCCGCCAAGCCGAAGATCGCGGACTATCCGTTCACCACGCTGGTGCCGAACCTGGGCGTCGTCACCGCGGGCTCCACGGTGTACACCATCGCGGACGTCCCCGGCCTGATCCCCGGCGCCAGCCAGGGCCGTGGTCTGGGACTCGAGTTCCTGCGGCACGTCGAGCGCTGCTCGGTCCTGGTGCACGTCCTCGACACCGCGACGCTGGAGTCGGACCGCGACCCGGTCTCCGACCTCGACGTCATCGAGGAGGAGCTGCGGCAGTACGGCGGCCTCGAGGACCGGCCGCGGATCGTCGTCCTCAACAAGGTCGACATCCCCGACGGCCAGGACCTCGCCGACATGATCCGTCCGGACCTGGAGGCGCGCGGCTACCGCGTGTTCGAGGTCTCCGCCGTGGCGCACAAGGGCCTGAAGGAGCTGTCCTTCGCGCTGGCCGAGATCGTCGCCGAGGCGCGGGCCGCCAAGCCCGTGGAGGAGGCGACCCGGATCGTCATCCGTCCGAAGGCGGTCGACGACGCGGGATTCACGGTCACGCAGGAGGAGGACGGCCTGTTCCGCGTGCGCGGCGAGAAGCCGGAGCGCTGGGTGCGCCAGACCGACTTCAGCAACGACGAGGCGGTGGGTTATCTGGCCGACCGCCTCAACCGCCTGGGCGTCGAGGACGAGCTGATGAAGGCGGGCGCCCGCGCGGGCGACGGCGTGGCCATCGGTCCCGAGGACGACGCGGTCGTCTTCGACTGGGAGCCGACGGTGATGGCGGGCGCGGAGATGCTCGGCCGCCGCGGTGAGGACCACCGCTTCGATGCGCCGCGTCCGGCTTCGCAGCGGCGGCGGGACCGTGAGGCGGAGCGTGACGAGGCGCAGAAGGAGTTCGAGGGCTTCGACCCGTTCTAGCGGAGCCCGGTCCGACGCGGGCCTGGTCCGGTGGCGGGATCGCCGGACGGAGTCGGGCGCAGCCGCCAGAAACCCGTGAGGCCCGCTGGGGCCGAGCGGTGCGAGGGGGCGGTCGATGCCGGAGACCGCTCCGATGCGCCGCGTCCGGCTTCGCAGCGGCGGCGGGACCGTGAGGCGGAGCGTGACGAGGCGCAGAAGGAGTTCGAGGGCTTCGACCCGTTCTGGCGGAGCCCGGTCCGGCGCGGCGCCTGGCCGAGAAGACCTCGTTCGTGTGGCGAGCCCCCGACCGGGGCTCGCCACACGGGCGGGGTCTTCTCGTTGCTCGGGGTGCGCAACCCGGCGGCCGCCTCGTCCGTCTGCCTGGGTGAAGGCAGGGCGTTCACCCAGAATCGGTGCAAGCTTGGTCGAGTATCTGATGTCGGGCATACCGTGAATCGTGGGCCGGGCTGCCGCGTCAGGACACGAGCAGTCGAGACCTGTGAACGGAGCGCCGATGAAGATCTCCTTCCTCATCCACACCATTTACGGAATCGGCGGCACGATCCGCACGACGCTGAATCTGGCCGAGGAGCTGGCGAACCGCCACGAGGTCGAGATCGTCTCGGTCTTCCGGCACCGCGACGACTCCGCGTTCGCACTGGACCCGCGCATCACCGTCGTACCGATGCTGGACACCCGCCAGGGCAGCGCCGACAGGCAGGACCCCCTCTTCGCCGAGCCTGCCGTCGCGTTCCCGCGGGCGGAGGCCAGGTACAAGGAGTACAGCAAGCTCACCGACGAACGCGTCCGTGCCCACTACGCCGTCTCCGACGCCGACGTGGTCATCGGCACCAGGCCCGGTCTGGTCGCGTACGTCGCCCGGTTCGCCCCGCTCACCGCCGTACGCGTCGGCCAGGAACACATGACGCACAACCACCACCGGGCGGCCCTTCGCGAGGAGATGTACGAGCATCTCGACGCCCTCGACGCCTTCGTGACCGTCTCGGAGGGTGACGCACAGGTCTGGCGGGAGAAGATGCCGCTGCCCACGACCCGTGTGCTCGCCATTCCCAACAGCGTCCCCGAGCCCTCCGTGGCTCCGTCCGACGGCACGGGCAGGACCGTCGTCGCGGCGGGGCGGCTGGCCGCGGAGAAGCAGTACGACGTGCTGGTGGAGGCCTTCGCCGAGGTCGTGGCGGCCCGCCCCGACTGGTCACTGCGCATCTACGGCTCCGGTGACCAGCGCGACCGGCTCCGCGCCCGCATCGACGAGCTCGGCCTGTACAACGCCGTCCACCTCATGGGCCCGCACTCGCCGATCGAGCCCGAGTGGGCCAAGGGCGCCATCGCCGCCTCGACCTCGCGGCACGAGTCGTTCGGCATGACCCTCGTGGAGGCCATGCGCTGCGGGGTCCCGATGGTCAGCACCGACTGCGACTACGGACCGCGCGAGATCATCCAGGCCGGCGTCGACGGGCTGCTCGTGCCGGTCGGTGACGTCAGGGCGGTGGCCCGCGCGCTGCTGCGCCTGATCGACGACGAGGACCTGCGGCGCAGCATGGCCGCCGCTGCCGTGCGCAACACGCGCCGCTTCGACCCGGGGGTGGTGACCAAGCAGTACGAGGCTCTCTTCGACGAGCTGGCCGCGGAAGCGGCGCAGCGGGCCGAAATCCCGGGGATCACCCCGGTCGCGGACTGCACGGTCGCCCCGGACGGCTCGCTCGACGTCAGCCTGGCCGCCCCGCTGCCCAAGGGCTTCGAGCGGGGTGCCCGACTGGTGTGCACCCGTACCGGCGCCCGCACGGAGAAGCGGACGTACGACTTCGACGCCCGCGGCTCCGCGACGGTCCCGGCGGGAGAGGAGTTCCCGGAGGGCGTGTGGAACGTCTTCATGGAACTGGCCGGATCCGGTTCCGGCGGGCGCGTGTCGGCCCGTGTGGTCGACCAGCGCGGCGCACTGCACGCCGCTGAGCGGCTCACCCCCGGCGGGGCCGTGCGCAACCTCGTGCCGTACGAGGACAAGGCCAAGGGTGGCGCCCTGATGCTGCGCGCCTGGCACCGTCCGATCCACGCAGAGGCGGCGGACGTCCAAGTGGACGGCGCCAAGGTGACCCTGTCCGGCACGCTGCTCGGCCCGGCGGCGATCACCTGTGATCCGACCCTGGTGCTGCGCCGCCGCGGCGGGCCCTGTGACGAGATCCTCTTTCCGGGCGTGCGGGTCGGCGAGGACGGTTTCCGCTTCACCTTCTCCTCGACGGTGCCCGCCGCGTCGCAGATCACCTCGCACGATGTCTGGGACGCGTTTGTCCGCTACGCGCCCGACGCCCCGCCCGTCAAGATGGGGCGGCTGCTGGACGACGTCGTGACGAAGCAGCAGATCTATGTCTATCCCCACACGGTGTTGGCGAAAAGACGCCAGGACGGCGTGGCCCGTGCCGTCGCCAAGCGGGTGCTGGGCAGGCCGCGCAGAAAGGTGCGCGTGCGCGTGTACTACACGCTCTCCAACGATGTCGCACTCAATGTGGTGGACCTGTAGCAGCATGTGGTGGACCCGTAGCAGCGCCATGTCCCGCTCATGGGTGGTTCATGCCACTCAGATGTGTGGTGTCTGTCACGTGTCGCGGCCCGTCCGGTACCGTCAGTCCCTCCTGTTCGCCCGGTGAACAGGAGGTTTCTCCACGCCGTGGGGTGGGCGTCACCCGCCTTGCGGGACGGTAACGGAGAGTGCAACCATCAGTTTCGTCCCCCAGCCCTCGCAAGGTAGGTCGTCTGTGTCTGTGCAGCACATAGCCAAACCCCGAACCACAGCTGTCGTGCTCGCCGGTGGAACCGGCCAGCGCGTGGGCCTGTCGATCCCCAAGCAGCTGCTGAAGATCGCAGGCAAGGCGGTCATCGAGCACACACTGTCGATCTTCGAGCAGGCGGACTCCATCGACGACGTCATCGTGCTGATGGCGCCCGGCTACGTCCCCGACGTCGAGAAGATCGTCGCAAAGGCGGGGCTGACCAAGGTCACCAGGGTCATCGAGGGTGGTTCGACGCGCAACGAGACCACCGAGCGCGCCATCGCCGCGCTGGGCGAGGGACTGGCCGAGGGCGAGGACCGCAACGTCCTGTTCCACGACGCCGTGCGCCCGCTGCTCTCCGAGCGGGTCATCCAGGACTGCGTGGACGCGCTGGACCGCTACCAGGCCGTCGACGTCGCCATCCCGTCCGCGGACACGATCATCGTGACCCGCACCCACGGCGAGGACGGCGAGTTCATCACCGACGTCCCGGACCGCTCCCGGCTGCGCCGCGGCCAGACGCCGCAGGCCTTCAAGCTCTCCACCATCCGCAGGGCCTACGAGGTCGCCGCCGGCGACCCGAACTTCCAGGCCACCGACGACTGCTCGGTCGTGCTCAAGTACCTGCCGGACGTGCCGATCTACGTCGTCGCGGGTGACGAGTACAACATGAAGGTCACCCAGCCTGTCGACGTCTTCATCGCCGACAAGCTCTTCCAGCTCGCCTCCACCGCCGCCCCGCGCCAGGCCGACGAGGCCGCATACCGCGAGCTGCTCGCCGGCAGGACCCTCGTCGTCTTCGGCGGCTCGTACGGCATCGGCGCGGACATCGCCGCGCTCGCCGAGTCGTACGGCGCCAAGGTGTACGCGCTGGGCCGCTCGACCACCGGCACCCACGTCGAGAACCCGGAGCACGTCGACGACGCCCTCTCCAAGGCCTACGCGGAGAGCGGCCGGATCGACTACGTGATCAACACCGCGGGTGTGCTGCGCATCGGCAAGCTGGCGGAGACGGACAACGCGACCATCCAGGAAGCGCTGAACGTCAACTACCTGGCGCCGGTCCAGATCGCCCGGGCCTCGCACAAGTACCTCGCGGAGACCCAGGGCCAGCTGCTGCTCTACACGTCCAGCAGCTACACCCGCGGCCGCGCCGAGTACAGCCTCTACTCCTCCACCAAGGCCGCCATGGTGAACCTCACCCAGGCCCTGTCGGACGAGTGGGCCGGCGACGGCATCCGCGTGAACTGCGTGAACCCGGAGCGCACCGCGACCCCGATGCGTACCAAGGCGTTCGGCGCCGAGCCCGCCGGTTCGCTGCTGTCGTCGGAGGCCGTGGCCCGCACCTCCCTCGACGTGCTGCTGTCCGAGCTGACCGGTCACGTCATCGACGTCCGCCAGCAGGACCCGACCCGCGGCGCGTCGGAGGCCTCGGGCTTCGAGCAGGCCCTGGCGTCCGTGCTGGACCGTCAGGAAGATGTGTAATACTTCTGGACATTCGAACATCCGGGCCTCTGTAGTCGCCGTTCAGCGCACTGCGGGGGCCCGAGTCCGTGGAGAGCGTTCTTCACACGTCCTTCGCAAGGCATCTCGCAAGGCCAAACAGTCGGTACCCCCTGGAGCAGGTTCTTCCGTGATTTCGAAAGCCATTCGTATGGCTCGCGTGGGCAGCGGATCAGAGCTGGCCGCCGCACTTCTTCTGATGTTGGGATTCCCCTGCGTCATGGTCGCGGCGATAATTCCCAATCTCTGGTTCTTCGCCGTGGCCGTCGCCGTGACGTATCTGTCGGACCAGTTCCTGCATCAGCGGTCGAGTTATCTGATCAACAGACTCGCCAAGGTTCGTGCGGGTCTGTCGATCCGTTTCCTCGTCCGCCAGCTGCTGCTCGTGCTGCTGCTGGCCCGTATGGGCTACGCGGAAGAGCCCGTCTTCTACGTGACGGTCGCCTGCCTCCTCGGCTTCTACGGCCTCCAGGCCCCGCACGGCGCGATGGTCACGCTGATCCGGCTGCGCCGCAGGCTGCCTGTGGTCACGCGCAACATCGACCTGAGCGGTGTGCGCATCCCGGACGCGCCGCCGCGCCGGCTGCTGGACCGCTCCGCGGAGAAGATGCTCCACCTCGACGTCTTCTCCTTCATCGGCGTACTGATCGCGATCGCCACCGACGCGAACGTCTTCGCCTACGCCGGCCTCGGGCTCACCTTGGGGCTCGCGCTCGCCTACCTGGCGGCGCTCCTGCCCCACCTGCGCCCGGGACGTCTCATGGCGTCACCGGAGAAGGTGCTCGCCGGCGTCGACGCCTGGCTGCGCGAGTACAAGCCGACTGTGATGCTGTACTTCTCCGGCTCCAAGGAGTCGGCGTACCAGGTCAACATGTGGCTCGAGACCATGGCGAAGATCGACGGCCGGCCGCTGATCTTCCTGCGTGAGCGCAGCATCGTGCCCCAGCTCGGCACCACGTCCGTGCCGGTCGTCTGCGTGCCCGGCGGTGTGCACCTGATGAACCTGGACCTGTCGACAGTGCGCGTCGCGCTCTACGCGGCCAACGTCGGCAAGAACATCCACATGCTGCGCGTGCCGACCATGAAGCACGTCTTCATCGGCCACGGCGACAGCGACAAGCTGGCCAGCGTCAACCCGTACAGCAAGGTCTACGACGAGGTCTGGACGGCGGGCCGGGCCGGGCGCGACCGGTACGCCCTGGCCGACGTGGGGGTGCGCAGCGAGGACATCGTCGAGGTGGGCCGCCCCCAGCTCGCCCCCATCAGGACCTGGACGGGCGCGCCGCTGAAGCCCATCCCGACGGTGCTCTACGCCCCCACCTGGGAGGGCTGGGACGACAACCCCGGCAACACCTCACTGCTGCTGGCCGGGGAGAACATCGTCAAGCGGCTGCTGAACGCGGAGCAGCCGGTGCGGGTGCTCTACAAGCCGCACCCGTTCACCGGCACCCGCAGCCTCAAGGCGAAGGCCGTCGACGCCCGGATCACGGCGATGATCGAGCAGGCCGCCGCCGCACGCGCGAGCGAACCGCGGTGGGTCGAGGAAGCCGCCGCGCACGCCGCCGACCAGGCTGCCGCCCGTGCCGAACTGCAGCGCATCGAGGCGCGTCTCGCCGAGCTGTCGGGCGCGTCCAACATTGCCAGGGACGAGGCGGAAGAGGCCCGCGACTCGATCGCGGACCCCGCGCGCGAGGCCGAGATCATTCAGCTCAAGGACGAGTGGAACGCCGCGTACTGGCGGTCCTTCGGCTGGTGGGAGCACAAGGTCATCGCCGGCCCCGAGCCGCGGCTGTACGACTGCTTCAACGAGTCGGACGGCATGGTCTCCGACATCTCCAGCGTGGTCTCGGACTACATCGCCAGCGGCAAGCCGTACGCGGTCACCGACTCCGCAGGGCTGGGCGAGGCGGAGTTCAAGCGCCAGAACACGGCCGTACGTGCCGCGGTGATCCTCTCCAACAGCGCCGCCGAGCTCGACGAGCTCCTGGTGGCCGTCACCGACCGCGCCGCGGACACGCGCGCCGACGCCCGGCACGAGCTCAAGGAGTACCTGCTCGGACCGGACGAGCCGACCTCCATGGAGCAGTTCGACGCGGCGGTCCAGGCATTGGCCGCCAAGGCGGAGGCGCGCAACGTGGGCCTGCAGCAGCGGCTCGCGGCGGAGCCCGAGCAGGCGCCGGGTCTGGACGACTCGACCGTCAGCGGCTGACGGTCCACGGAGCAGGTTCACGAAGCACAGCGCTCACGGCCTGGCGGCGTCCCCTTCCGGGGGGCGCCGCCAGGCCGTTTCCCGTACGGGGGGATCGCCGAGACAAGCCCCAAAGGGCCACGGGATGATCTCGCATGAACTCGGCATCGAGCCCAGGGCATACGACCCGAAGCTCGACGTCGAGTTCACCCCGCTGCGCGAGCAGGACCTGACTGCCGCTGGCCTTGGCCAAGCCGCCTGAATACCGAAATTGCTCCGCTATTCGCAGATGTCGCTGAAACCGGGGCGTCGCGCCCCCTGGTCGTGGTGACGTCGTGCGGTTGCCGCAACGAGGTGGCCCTGGACCGCGATCGTGGTCCAGGGCCACCCTCGTGCCCGCACGGGCCACGGCAACGGGCCCGCACCCGGCTGGGCTCAGCGCTTGGCCACGAAGACGTGCGCGGCAGTCTGCCGGGGGATTTCAGCGGCCTCCCCGCCGCTGCCGACCATCACGCCGCCGGGCGATGACGTCACGCTCACGACCGCGCCGGGCTGCACTCCGGCGTGCCGCAGGGTGTACATCAGCTGGGGGTCGGTCTGAATCTGCTCCCCGATGCGCCGTACGACCGCGCGCGCACCGTTCGGCCCGGGCTCCAGGTCGCTGAGGCTGACCATGCTCTCGTTGAGGAACGGATCCACCGTGCTCTTCCCGTCGAGCTCCTCCATGCCCGGGATCGGGTTGCCGTAGGGCGACAGCGTCGGGTGCCGCAGCAGCTCCAGGACGCGACGTTCGACGGCCTCGCTCATCACGTGCTCCCAGCGGCAGGCTTCGGCGTGGACCTGCTCCCACTCCAGGCCGATGACGTCGACGAGCAGGCACTCTGCGAGGCGGTGCTTGCGCATCACGCGTGTCGCCAGGTGGCGGCCCTCGTCGGTCAGCTCCAAGTGCCGGTCGCCGGCGATGGCCACCAGACCGTCCCGCTCCATCCGTGCCACAGTCTGGCTGACCGTCGGGCCGCTCTGGTTCAGGCGCTCGGCGATGCGGGCGCGCATGGGGACCACGCCTTCCTCCTCCAGCTCGAGGACGGTGCGGAGATACATCTCCGTGGTGTCGATGAGTTGGGACATGCTGGTGGTCAGGCGGGGGTTTCGGCGGTGGCGGTCAGGACCGCGCGGCCGAGTATGTGGCCGGCCATGGTGAAGCCGAGAACTGCCGGGGTGGCGTCGGCCGGGAGACCGATGGACTCGACGTCGAGGGCGTGCACCACGACGAAGTAGCGGTGCGGGCCGTGCCCGGCCGGCGGGGCGGCGCCGATGAAGCACGCCTGGCGAGCGTCGTTGGGCAGCTGGAAGGCGCCCTCGGGCAGGCCCGAGCCGGTGTCGTCGCCGGCGCCCTCGGGCAGCTCGGTGACAGTGGCGGGGATGTCGGCGCCGGAGCCCTCCAGCAGTCGGGAGTCGGCGCGGGCCGGCCACCCGCTATGACAAGACGCCCCATGTCGGCGAATCTCGAAGCCGGCTCACTGGTGTCTCGTGATCCTGTCGGCGTCACCTGGGCAGCACATCCACCCCGATGCTGCTGGCGCGCTCCCGGCACGCCTCCGTCCGCTCCTTGGAGCGGTACGCCCGCCCCGGCGCCGACGCGGATCGTCCCATGGCCCCTTTTGGGCTTACCTCGGCGCTACCCCTACGGGGCGGCCCCGGCGGTCGAGTGCCCCGCGACATGGCCACCTTTGCCCGGAGAGTCGCGCGCTGCAACCTTTGCGTGGATCGGGTTGTCTTGTAGCTCTATGAGTGACAATCCTGTGCCCGACGTCACGGTTGTCGTCGGAGCCTACGAAGCCATGCCGTACCTGGTCCGCTGCCTCGAGTCGGTGGAGTCGCAGACCCTGGGCGCCGACCGCATTGAGCTCGTCGCCGTCGACGACGGGTCGACCGACGGCACGGGGGAGTACCTGGAGGAGTTCGCCGCCAGGTCGAAGGTGCCCACCCGTGTGGTGCGGCAGCCCAACTCCGGTGGCCCCAGCGGCCCGCGCAATGTCGGCCTGGGCCTCGCCCGGGGCCGCTACGTCTTCTTCCTCGACGCCGACGACTACTTCGGCGACGAGGCGCTCGAGCGGATGGTCGCCATGGCGGACCGCGCCGGGACGGACGTCGTGCTCGGCAGGATGGTGGGCGTGGGCCGCGGTGTGCCCCGGTCGATGTTCACCCGCACCCTGGAACACGCCGAGGTGCACACCTCCCGGGTCATCTACGCGCTGAGCGCCCAGAAGCTGTTCAGGCGCTCACTGCTCTCCCGGCTCGACCTGCGTTTCGACGAGACCCTGGCGACCGGTGAGGACGCGCTCTTCACCATGGAGGCGTACCTCTCCGGCAGCGGCGTCTCGGTCGTCGCCGACTACGACTGCTACCACCTCGTGGGCCGCGAGGACGGCAAACACGCGACACACAGAGGCGACTACGCCACCCGCTTCGAGGCGATCCACGCCCTGATGCGGCTGATCGCACGGCTCGAGCCGCCGGGCAGAAAGCGGGACCTGCTGATGGTCAGGCCCTTCACGGTGGGACTGCTCCAGCAGTTCGGGCCCGGACTGCTGAGGCAGCCGGAGGCCGACCGGCGCCGCAAGATGGAGCTCGCCGCCCCGATGACCGAGGCGTACTGGACCGACGGAGTCGCCGCCCAGATGAAGGTCGGCGAGCGGCTGGTCCTCACCTGCGTCGCCATGGGCCGGCTCGACCTGCTCCAGGAGATGCTGGAGTTCACCGCGAGGGGCGCCGAGCCCGAGGTCGTCCACCTGGGGCGCGCGGCCCGTCCGTACCTCGCCTACCCGCACTTCCAGGACCGCCGCACGGACATCCCCGACAGCGCCTACGCCGTGACCGTGCCCGACTGGTCGGGCGGCCGGCGCGTGGCGCCGCCCAGGCCGAAACCGCCTTTCGCGCGGCGCGCGGTGAGCGGGATCCGCAGACGGATGCGGCGACTGCGCGGGAGTGTGAGGTCCGGAAAGAGGAAAGCGGAACGTGAGACGTAGGTAACATCGAGATGCCGGGGCGGAATCCGCTCGGTTGAACACTTTTCCGACTCTAGGGCAGGGACAGTGAAGGCACTCGTACTCTCCGGAGGAGCAGGAACACGACTCCGTCCCATTACACACACATCGGCCAAGCAATTGGTCCCTGTCGCGAACAAGCCGGTGCTCTTCTACGGTCTGGAGGCGATTGCCGAGGCCGGGATCATTGATGTGGGCGTCATCGTGGGCGACACGGCGGAGGAGATCCGTGCAGCGGTCGGCGACGGTTCCCCGTTCGGTGTGAAGATCACATATATTCCGCAAGAGAAGCCACTCGGTCTCGCGCACGCCGTGGCCATTTCCAGGGACTTCCTCGGTGAAGACGATTTTGTGATGTATCTCGGCGACAACTTCATCGTCGGAGGCATCAGCGGTCTCGTCGACGAATTCCGCGCCGAACGGCCCGACGCGCAGATTCTGCTCACCAAGGTCCCCGACCCGACCTCCTTCGGCGTCGCGGAACTCGACGGCAACGGCCGCGTCGTGGGTCTCGAGGAGAAACCGAAGGAACCGAAGAGCGATCTGGCGCTCGTCGGCGTCTACCTCTTCACCCCGGCCATCCACGAGGCCGTCCGCTCCATCGAGCCGTCCTGGCGCGGCGAGTTGGAGATCACGCACGCCATCCAGTGGCTCATCGACCAGCAGCGGGACGTCCGGTCCACGACCATCGCGGGCTACTGGAAGGACACCGGCAACGTCACCGACATGCTCGAGGTCAACCGCTCGGTGCTGGAGGTCATGGAGGCGCAGGACGAGGGCTCCGTCGACGACAGCAGCGAGATCATCGGCCGGGTCCGTATCGAGGAGGGCGCGCGGATCAGCCGGAGCCGGATCGTCGGGCCCGCCATCATCGGCGCGGACACGGTCATCAGCGACTCGTACGTCGGTCCGTTCACCTCCGTCTCGGAGGGCTGCCGGATCGAGGACAGTGAGATCGAGTACTCCATCGTTCTGCGCGGGGCGTCGATCACGGGGGTGCGGCGCATCGAGGCCTCGCTGATCGGCCGGGACGTCGAGGTCACCCCGGCTCCGCGCAACCCCGCCTCCCACCGACTCGTGCTCGGCGACCACAGCAAGGTACAGATCTCCTCATGACAACCAAGATCCTGGTGACCGGTGGCGCCGGTTTCATCGGTTCCCACTACGTCCGCACGGTGCTCGGACCAGGCGGCCCCGGCGACGTGGCCGTCACCGTGCTGGACAAGCTCACCTACGCGGGGAACCCGGCCAACCTCGACGAGGTCCGCACTCGTCCGGGCTTCGACTTCGTGCAGGGCGACATCTGCGACCCCGAACTCGTCGGGAAGCTGATGGCGGAGCACGACCAGGTCGTGCACTTCGCGGCCGAGTCGCACGTGGACCGTTCCATCGACGGCGGCGCCGAGTTCGTCCGTACGAACGTCGTCGGCACCCACACGTTGATCGACGCCGCCCACCTGGCGGGCGTCCGGACCTTCGTGCACATCTCCACCGACGAGGTCTACGGCTCGATCGACAAGGGCTCGTGGCCCGAGACGCATCCGCTCGAGCCCAACTCGCCCTATTCGTCGGCCAAGGCGTCCAGCGACCTGATCGCGCTGTCCTACCACCGCACCCACGGGCTGGACGTCCGGGTGACCCGCTGCTCCAACAACTACGGGCACCATCACTTCCCCGAGAAGGTCATCCCGCTGTTCATCACCAACCTGCTGGACGGCAAAAAGGTCCCGCTCTACGGCGACGGCGGCAACGTCCGCGACTGGCTCCACATCGACGACCACGTCCAGGGCATCGAACTGGTCCGCACCCAGGGCCGGCCGGGCCAGGTCTACAACATCGGCGGCGGCACCGAACTGTCCAACAAGGAACTCACCGGTCTGCTGCTCGAGGCGTGCGGAGCCGACTGGGACACCTCCGTCGAGTACGTTCCCGACCGCAAGGGCCACGACCGGCGCTACTCGGTCGACTGCACCAAGATCCGCGCGGAGCTCGGCTACGAGCCGCGCAAGGACTTCGCGAGCGGACTGGCGGAGACGGTGCGGTGGTACCGCGAGAACCGCGCATGGTGGGAGCCGCTGAAGGAGCGTGCGGCGCTGTGAGCACCTGGCTCGTCACGGGCGCCGGCGGCATGCTCGGCCGGGACGTCCTCGGCCGGCTGGCGGTCGAGGACGTCCCCGCAGTGGGTGCCGCGCGTGCGGACCTCGACATCACCGCCCCGGACGCCGTGCGCTCCACCCTGGCGGCGCACCGGCCCGTCGTGGTCGTGAACTGCGCCTCCTGGACGGATGTCGACGGCGCGGAGGAGCACGAGGAGGCCGCCCTCGCCGTCAACGGCACGGGCCCACGGGTCCTGGCCGAGGCGTGCAAGGAGAGCGGCGCGCTTCTGCTGCACATCTCCACCGACTACGTCTTCGCGGGCGACGCCACACAGCCCTACGCGGAGGATGCCCCCACCGCGCCGCGCAGCGCCTACGGGCGCACCAAGCTGGCGGGGGAGCGGGCGGTGCTCGACCTGCTGCCGGAGACCGGCCACGTGGTCCGTACGGCCTGGCTGTACGGCGCCGGCGGCCCGAACTTCGTCCGCACCATGATCAGGCTGGAGGCCGTCAGGGACACCCTCGACGTCGTCGACGACCAGCGCGGACAGCCGACGTGGACCGCGGATCTCGCCGGACTGCTCGTGCGGCTGGGGCTGGGCGCGCTGGCCGGGACCGTGCCTGCGGGCGTCCACCACGGCACCAGCCGCGGCGAGACGACCTGGTACGGCTTCACTCGGGAGATCTTCCGGCTGCTCGGCGCCGACCCCGACCGGGTGCGCCGGACGACCAGCGACGCGTTCGTCCGGCCCGCGCCCCGCCCTTCGTACAGCGTGCTCGGGCACACGGGCTGGCAAGGCACCGATATCGAACCCATTCGCGACTGGCGGGAGGCGCTCGCAGAGGCGTTCCCCGCACTGCTCGAAGCGGAGCGCGGAACGGGTGCTACCGGCGGGTAGACATTTACGTCAGGGCTGCGTACACGCTAACTTCGCTGGGAATCAATCAATTTGATTCCCAGCGAAGGGCACCATCGGTGGACCGCCACGGCTTCCTGCGTCAGCTGCACCGCACCTGCAAACCCCGCAACTATCTGGAGATCGGGGTCAACGACGGGCGCAGCCTGGCGCTATCCCGGGTTCCTTCCGTCGCGGTCGACCCCGCATTCCGGGTCGTGACGAGCATCAGCTGCGACGTGCATCTGGTCAGGGCCACCAGCGACGACTTCTTCGCCCGCAAGGACCCGCTCGTTCATCTGCGGACGGGCCGCAATCCATTTCGCGCTCTCGCCCGCAGGGACCCGATGAACGTGCTGGGCGGCGATCCGAAACTGGAACTGTCGTTCATCGACGGAATGCACCTCTTCGAGTTCGCGCTGCGCGACTTCATGAACGTCGAGCGGCATTCCCGCTGGTCGAGCGTGATCGTGCTCGACGACATGCTGCCGAGGAACGTGGACGAGGCCGCGCGGGACCGGCACACCAAATTCTGGGCCGGCGACGTCTACAAGGTCGCCCAGGTGCTGCGGAAGTACCGGCCGGACCTCGTCGTCGTCGAGGTGGACACCGCCCCGACGGGCGTGCTGGCCGTCTTCGGCGCCAACCCGGAGAGCACCGTCCTCAAGGACGCGTACGACAAGATCATCGAAGACTTCGTCGTACCGGACCCGCAGGATGTCCCGGACGAGGTGCTCGTCCGGAAGAACGCCGTCCAGCCCGAGGCGCTGCTGGGCGCCGACTTCTGGCCCGCTCTGATCAGGGCGCGCGCGCTGCGCCGCCCACGCGCGGCTTTCGCGCCGGTGCGCAGGAGCCTCGAGAAGCTCACCGGCTGACTGAGCCGGCTGAGCGGTCCCGGCGAACGCCCCAGGTCCGGCGGACCCGGGGCGTTCTCGTGCCGTGAGTCGTTCTCGTGTTTCAGCCCCGCGCGCGCAGCTGTGTCTCAGCCCTGCGCGCGCAGCTGTGTGTCGTACGCCGCGCACTCCTCGTATCGCGGCAGCAGCCCCTGCCGCTCGGCCTCCGCCAGCGACGGTGCCGCCGCGTCTTTGTCGGACAGCAGTGGGGTGATGCCCCCCGGCCACTCGATGCCGAGACCCGGGTCGAGCGGATGGATACCGTGCTCACGTTCGGGGGCGTAACCGGCGGAGCAGAGGTAGACGACCGAGGCGTCGTCCGTCAGGGCCATGAAGGCGTGGCCGAGCCCCTCGGACAGATAGACGCTGTGGTGGTCCACGTCGTCCAGCCGGACCGCCTCCCACTGCCCGAACGTCGCAGAGCCGACCCTGATGTCCACGACGACGTCCAGGACGGCGCCCCGGACGCACTTGACGTACTTGGCCTGGCTCGGCGGGACGTCGGCGAAGTGGATGCCGCGGAGCGTGCCACGGCTGGAGACCGAGCAGTTGGCCTGGGCCAGGTGCAGGCGATGGCCCGCGGACCCGACGAAGTCCGGTTCCCCGAACCACTCGTGGAAGCTGCCGCGGCTGTCCTGGAAGATCTTCGGCTCATGCACCCAGGCACCGGGGATGGAGAGCTGCCGCATGTGATCACGTCCTCATTCCGGGTCACGTATCGTCGGCCCGGCGGATCGGCCGGGCGGATCGGCCGGGCGGGTCAAGCCTGACGGCCGCCGGATCGCAGCGGGTCAGCCGAGCAGCCGCGCCGCCAGCCGGCGCACCTTCTTGCGGCCGGCCGACGGCAGCCGGCGGACGACCGGTCCAGCGACTGCCCGCGCGGCGCTGCGCAGCATCGCCCGCCGACGCTGCGCGGTGATCTTCCGCAGCAGCGCGGGGTCGGGCGAAGGCAGGCTGTCGTCCAGCCGGATACGACCGTGGCCGTCCACGTCCGCCGTGCACAGCGGCAGGGGACGGCCCTTGTCGCCGTCGAGCCGTACACCTAGCTGCCAAGTGCCCGCCGGGGCGCCTTCGACCTGGCGCGGCACGGTCAGATGGGCGCGGCCCTGCGCCGGACGCAGGGCGCACGGGAACGAGTGCACCACCGCGGTCTCCAGCGCCTCGGACGCCCCCGCGGGGCCGGCCGCCGCGTCGGACGGCTTGCTCAGCACCACCTCGACCGTTGCGGGGCCGGTGCTGCCCGTGGTGAAGAGGTCGAGCCGCAGTTGCTGCGACCGCCCGGGCATCCGCAGCACGGGACGCCCCTCCAGATACGGGACGACCTTCTTGCCGCGGCGCGCGACATCCAGTGTGAGGTTGCTGTGCGTGTCGGTGAAGTACGGGATGACCGGTCGCGCGGGTGAGGACAGCAGCGCCGGGAAGCACTGGCCGTCGACGTGCTCCGCGCGCTCGGCGCCCAGCCGCGCCCTGCGGACGAGGCCGAGGCCGCGGACCGTCACCCAGGCGTCCCAGAAGCCGCGCGGCAGGCTGCCGCGGCCCTTGCGGCCGCCCTCGGAGGCCAGCCGGCCCGTCCCGCGCTGCACGATCTCGCAGGTTCCGTCCTCCTCGTCCAGCAGCTCCACCCGCGCCTCGAACGTGGCGGGGCACGGCCACTCGACCGCTTTGTCGCGGTCGCGCAGTGCCAGCTCGGCCTTGAAGCCGCCGAGGTCGTCGGTGATGTCGAGAAGGGCACCGTCGGGCAGGAAGCTGGAGGTGATGTCCGGGTGGACGTACAGCCGCTCGTCGCGGCGCAGCAGCTTCAGCGGCACGCGCTGCTCGCCGTGCACGAGGCGTGCGGCGAGGGTCAGGGCGAGCCGGCCGTCGGCCTCCCAGGCGACGTTCTCGAGTCGCACCGTGCCCTTGACGGAGGAGGCCAGCCGGGCGAGCCGGACCAGCCCCTGCGGGTCGTTCTCGCGCAGCAGGGCCGAGCGCATCCGGAGCATCGGGCCGAGTCCGTTGTGCACGGAGTCGCCCATGAACTCCAGGGCGAGGGGCCGCACCGCCTCGATCATCTCGCGCAGATAGTCGTCGTCGTACTTGAGCACCGCCGGTTCGCTGAGGCGGCCGAGCATCTCGACGCGGTAGAAGCGGCGCAGCACCCGGTCCCGGAGCGGGCCCGGTTCGGTGTTGGCGACGACGACCTCGAGGACCTCGCGGAGGTTGCCGTAGTAACCCGCGGGGACGAGCTTGGCCGACCCGGCGTTCTTGCCGTCGTCCCGCTTGGAGTAGTGGTAGCAGGTGTACGTGCCGAGGATGGAGACGACCTGAGCGGGGAAGTACGCCTTCATCATGTAGAGCTGGTCCTCGAGGCGGCGCTTGCCCTCGGGGTAGGCGATGCCGTTCTCGCGCAGGAACTCGGTGCGGAACATCTTGTGCGGCGTGAGGCTGTCGAACAGCGGAGCGTTGCGCAGCGTGCACTTCTCGCGGTTCGTGCGGAAGACGCCGTGCGGCACCCCCCGGAAGTTGCTGGCCACCTTGCCGATGACGATGTCGGAGCCGTTGCGGTGGCCCATGGCGTGGAGCCTTCGCAGCGCGTCGGTGCCCAGGTGGTCGTCCTGGTCGAGGAACTGGACGTACTCGCCCCTGGCCTCGGCGACTCCGATGTTCCGCGGTTTGCCCGGCCAGCCGGAATTCGGAATGTGAATCACCCGGAAGTGGGGGTGCTGTGCCGCCAGCTTGTCGAGACGCTCCGGCGTGTCGTCGGTGGACCCGTCGTCGACGAACACGACCTCGAACTCCTCGGCGGGCAGGGTCTGGCCGAGGAGGGAGTCGATGCAGGGATCGATGTACTTTCCGGGGTTGTACACCGGGATGACGACGCTCACTTTGACCGACACGACTGTGCCCCGTCTCTTGTGGGAACCGGAGTCGAAGATGTGGGGCAGGAGGCAGGCGCGCGCCGACGCGGTCGCGGGGGCCACCGCCCATCCAGCACCCTATCGGTTGTCCGGAACGCGCACTTCGCGTGCGACGCAACTCGTGCTAGGAGCGGTCCCCTTCGGAGCGACCCGACCGCGTGCCGGCGGCCCCGGGCTCGTGGCCGTGGCCAAAATCCGCTGTCCACCGAACGGAATGCCCGCGCAGGCGGCGCGCGCCCTGGCATAGATTCGGCCTTGTGACAGAGGCGAGGCAGAGCGTGGCAGGACAGACCCCCGACGACACCCCGGGGCAGGGTTCAGGGCGAGATGGACGACAGGTCGCCGCGTACACCGCGGCACACTCGGCGGGGACCCGGCCCGCGCACCGCACCGAAGCGAGGGCGCAGGTGACAGAGGCCCGCCGGATCGTCGTCAAGGTCGGCTCCTCGTCCCTGACCACCGCCGCCGGCGGACTCGACGCCGACCGGGTCGATGCCCTCGTCGACGTGCTCGCCAGGATCCGCAGTGGCGGCGAGAAGGAGATAGTGCTGGTCTCCTCCGGGGCCATCGCGGCGGGCCTCGCGCCGCTCGGACTGGCCCGCCGCCCCAAGGACCTGGCCCGTCAGCAGGCCGCCGCCAGCGTCGGCCAGGGCCTGCTCGTCGCCCGCTACACAGCCTCCTTCGCCCGCTACGGCGTCCGTGTCGGCCAGGTGCTCCTCACCAGCGACGACACAAGCCGCCGGGCGCACTACCGCAACGCCTACCGGACCCTCGACCAGCTCCTCGCCATGGGCGCGGTCCCGGTCGTCAACGAGAACGACACCGTCGCCACGGACGAGATCCGCTTCGGCGACAACGACCGGCTCGCCGCGCTCGTCGCCCATCTGGTACGCGCCGACCTGCTCGTCCTGCTCTCGGACGTCGACGGCCTCTACGACGGCGACCCGGCACGCCCCGGCACCTCCCGCATCGACGAGGTGCACGGGCCGGAGGACATTGCGCACGTCCAGATCGGCAGCGCGGGAAAGGCGGGTGTCGGCACCGGCGGCATGGTCACCAAGGTCGAGGCGGCGCGGATCGCCGCGGCCGCCGGGGTCCCGGTCGTCCTCACCTCCGCGAGCCGCGCCGCCGACGCCCTCTCCGGCCGCACCACCGGCACGTACTTCCACGCGACCCGACGCCGCTCGGCCGACCGGCTCCTGTGGCTCGCGCACGCCTCCACCCCGCAGGGGTCCCTCACCCTCGACGACGGGGCCGTGCGGGCGGTCGTGGACGGCAGGAAGTCGCTGCTGCCCGCCGGGATCGCCGCCGTCGACGGCGAGTTCAGCGCGGGCGACCCCGTGGAGCTGCGGGACGCGGCGGGGCGGGCAGTGGCCCGGGGGCTGGTCAACTTCGATGCCAAGGAGATCCCGCAGCTGCTCGGCCGTTCCACCAGGGAGCTGGCGAAGGAGCTGGGACCGGAGTACGAGCGGGAAGTCGTACACAGGGACGATCTGGTCGTCCTTCACCCCTGAAAGGGTCTCCCTTCCCGCTGAAAGACGGCGAAAGCCCGCCTTCTGGCAGAGACCTTTACCAAAACCGCCCCATGCCACGCCGCGGGCTGGTCAACTTTGTCGCGGGGGTACGCGGGGTTCGGAACAACGACGCAGCGACGCAGCAACAGGAGGCGGCCGGTGAGACGAGCGCGCCCAGGGGATGTGCCCCGAGGGAACGGGAGGCCGCCCCAAGTCCGCCGGACGGGAGGCGAGGAGCGCGCCCTGACCAGTGTCGGGGCGGGCGCCGACTTCGGTGACGGGCGCGGTGACGAAGCTGTGGACGGTCGCGGGGACGGGCGGGTCGAGAGTCCTTCCGACCTGCGGACCGAGACCGAGGCGGGACGCGGAGACCGGACGACCGTGCACGGCCCCGCGGCCGGCACGGCCGCGGCGGAGACCGGCGCTCTGCCCGGCAGCCGCACGGAGGAACGCGTGCTGTCGAAGCTGTGGCACATCACCCTCAGCGTCTCCGGCCCGGAGGCTCCGCTGAAGGAGGTCCGGCGCGGCCTGGAGCAGCTGGCCCACGACCATCCCTTCCTGCTCACCAGCCGGTACGCGAACGATCACGCGGAGATCCGCTACTGGGAGGAGGCGCGCGACCTCCACGACGCGGCGGCCGTCGCCCTGCGGCTGTGGGGCGAACACCGTGCCACGGCCAAACTTCCCCCCTGGGAGATCGTCGGCCTGGAGGTCATCGACCGGCAGACCTACCACCAGCGCATCGCGGAGGGATACGGCCCGCCGCCGGCCGCACCGGTAGGGGTGCACCCCTTCTGACGCCTGCGGCCGCCGAGGTATGCCGTCCGGTCGTGGTGCGTCGTCTCGCGGATCGGGATACGGGATGGATGCCTGCCAACGGCCCATTACGCTGCACGTATGACGTCGCTCTCTTCGGTCTCGCCGTACGACAACATGTCCCCGGTCGCCCAGGCGGCCTACCGGGCCCGCGCAGCGGCCGCCGACCTCGCGCCACTGCCCCGGTCGGCCAAGGACGACGCGCTGCTCGCGATGGCGGACGCCCTCGAGGTCCGTACGAGCGAGATCGTCGAGGCCAACGCCGAGGACATCGCCCGCGCACGCGAGGCCGGGACGAGCGAGGCCATCATCGACCGGCTCACCCTCACCCCCGAGCGGGTGCGGGCCATCGCCGCCGACGTGCGCCATGTGGCAGCACTGCCCGACCCCGTGGGCGAGGTCATGCGCGGCTCGACCCTGCCCAACGGCATCGACCTGCGCCAGGTGCGGGTGCCCCTCGGCGTCGTCGGCATCATCTACGAGGCCCGGCCGAACGTCACGGTCGACGCCGCCGCGCTCTGCCTGAAGTCCGGCAACGCGGTGCTGCTGCGCGGCTCGTCCTCCGCGTACTCCTCGAACACCGCCCTCGTGCGGGTGCTGCGGGACGCCGTCGGCGGCTCCGGGCTGCCCGCCGACGCGGTGCAGCTGGTGCCGGGCGAGAGCCGTGACTCGGTGCGGGAGCTGATGCGGGCCCGCGGCATGGTCGACGTGCTGATCCCGCGCGGCGGAGCCTCGCTGATCCGCACGGTCGTCGAGGAGTCCACCGTCCCCGTCATCGAGACCGGCACCGGCAACTGCCATGTGTACGTCGACGCAGAGACCGACATCGGCATGGCCATCGACATCCTGATCAATTCGAAGGCGCAGCGGCCGAGCGTCTGCAACGCCGCAGAGACTCTCCTTGTCCACAAGGACGTCGCCGCCGCCTTCCTGCCCCGCGCGCTGGACGCACTCGCCGACGCCGGCGTGACCGTGCACGGCGACGAACGCGTGATCGAGTACACGGACGCGACCAAGGCCACGATCGTGCCGGCGACCACGGAGGACTGGGAGACGGAGTACCTCTCCTACGACATCGCGGCAGCCGTCGTCGAGTCGCTGGAGGCGGCCGTCGCCCACATCAGGCTCTGGTCGTCCGGCCACACCGAGGCGATCGTCACCACCTCGCAGGCCGCGGCCCGCCGATTCACCCAGTTGGTGGATTCCACGACGGTGGCTGTGAACGCGTCCACGCGTTTCACGGACGGCGGCCAGTTCGGCTTCGGCGCGGAGATCGGGATCTCCACCCAGAAGCTGCACGCACGCGGCCCGATGGGGCTTCCCGAACTCACGTCGACGAAGTACATCGTGACCGGCGACGGTCACACGCGATGACCGTCAGCGGTGTGCTGCCCCGCGTCACACGGGCGGGGAGAATTTGCACTCTCCCTGCCCAAACCGAGCCTCCCGGTCTACTCTGAAGACGTGCCGGACGACGTGGGGGGTAGGCCGTTCCCGGACGGCTGGGAGCCCGACGACGACCGCGGGGGCGCGGATGAGGACTTCGCCACCGTGGTCTTCGACGAGGACTTCGTACGGGCCGCCAGGATCCATGAACCGAGCGCCGTCGAGCGGCTGGTAGCGGCAGCCCAGGCGCGCGCGGAGGCCGAGGCCTCCCGCTCCGGCCCGCGCGGCCACTCCGCGGACGACGACCTCTACGACGGTGCCTACGGCGGCGGACACCGCAGAAGCCGCGGCCACGACGACGAAGAGGACGACGAGGACGTCGGCTCCGACGGCGAGTGGGCGGGCCCCTACGGGCGGCACGGCGGCGCGCTGCGCCCTTACCGCGGCAGCGCCCGCTGGCACCGGCCGGTGGCCTGGATCCTGGCCCTGGTGATGGGCATCGGGATGGTCGCGCTCGCCTTCACGGCCGTCTACCGCGGCGCCTCGAACAACAACCGTCAGGAACCGGGGCCGCAGCCCGCCAGGACCGGCGTGGACGCCCCGCCGACGGGCGCCACGGTCAGCGGGCGGGGCGACGGCGCCCCCGCGCCACTCGAGCGCTCCGCACCCCGCGTCTCGGCGATCCCGCGCACCCCCTGAGCCCCTCGTCAGGCCGCACCGCAGCCTGCTGCGATACCCCCCGGGCAGGCGGCCCGCAAGTCGGTGAGGCCTTGTCAGAACTTGTCGTGTACCAGCGCGTTTACCGTGCCCCTGCCGGACCTACCCTGAAAGTATGGCTGGGCGTGGAGACCCGCCCGAGGGGACTCCCGAGGGGCTCCCCGGCGGTGGAGAGGACGAATACGGATCCGTCGTCTTCGACGAGTCTTTCGTCCGTGCTGCCCGAGTGCAGGAATTCTCCGCCGCGGAGCGGATGGGCGAGCACGCGCCCGCCGTGCGCAGCCTCCCCGTGTGGAGGGGCAGGCGGGCGCCCCGGCAGGCCTTGCTGCTTGTCCTGCTCGTCGTGATCGCCTTCGGCACCGCGATCTACCTGGGCGTCCGGCATCCTTACCAGCCGGTCGCGGTCCGGCAGGCGGAGCCGTTGCGCATCACCCTGGTGCCGCTCGCGCCGCAGGGACGGGTGCCTGGAGGGACATCCGACGAGCTCTACGCGCACAGCCCGGCCGACCAGTTCCGCGTCGGCGCCTCCGGGATCACCATGCCTGCCGTCCGCCGGACCGGTCACTTTTCGGAGGGGCAGGTGATGACCGCGCTCGCGACCACCAAGGACTATCTGGTCAAGTCGTCACTCGACCCGGACGTCCTCACCGGTGACGCGGTCCAGCCCGTACGGACGCTGCTCCACCCGGACCAGCTGTCGCAGTTCGACCGGAGCGTCGCCACGCCGGCCGCCGACGGCCGCCATGCCGCCACGGGCTGGCTGGTGCGCTTCGACCCGGCGAAGATCGAGCTGGCCGATCCCCACGTACGGGTGCGGGGCACGCTGGCCGTCGCGGAGACGGGGGCCGGTACTCTCGAGATCACGTCGGACCACACTTTCGTCTACGCCCTGCGCCCGGCGGCGGCAAGTGGCCCGCGGGCGGACGAGGCCTCGCTCTTCACCGTCCGCCGCGAGCTGCACTTCCGCTTCGACCGGGACGACCTGCAGCACCACCGCCTGGAGGTACGGGTCAGCTACGTGCAGGCCGGCCCCCAGTCCTGCTCGTCCGACGCCTCCGGCACACTCCGTCCGCTGCTCGCCGGTGAACGGGCCGGCTCGGACGGGCCGGCCGGCACCGATCCGTATGCGACGGGCCCGGCCACCGCGGCACTGTGCGGGGCCCTCGCTCCGAAGGCTCAGCCCTCGCCCTGACCCCCTCCGCCCGACGGGGCGGTGCCCGTGCCCGCGCCGGGCGCGCCGCCGTTGCCCATGAACTTGTCGCGCAGCTTGCCGCCGAGGTCGCCGGCCCCGCCCGCTATGTCGCCGACCAGCTTCATCAGCGGGTCCTTGCTGGTACGCACCGACTCGGCGTAGTGCGAGGCCGATTCGCGGAACGAGTCGGTCACCGAGGTGTCCTTGTCCTCGTGGCGCCGCGGGTAGTGGCCGTCCATGATCCGCTGGTAGTCGCGGCTCTCGGCCCACAGCTTCAGCTCGGCTGCACGAACCGTGGTGAACGGGTGCGAGCGGGGGAGCACGTTCAGAATCTTCAGGACCGAGTCGCGCAGGTCGCCCGCGGCCTCGTACTCCTCGGCCTGCTTGAGGAACGCGTCCACGTTCATCTCGTGCAGGTGGTTGCCGCCGGCGATCTTCATCAGGCCGCGCATCGAGGCCTGCAGATCCTGGCCCACGAGCAGGCCGGCGCGGTCCGCGGACAGCTCCGACTTGCGGAACCACTCCCGCAGCGCCGTCACTATCGCCATGATCGCCACATTGCCCAGCGGGATCCATGCGACCTTCAGGGCCAGGCTGGTGAGGAAGAGCAGGATCGTGCGGTAGACCGAGTGGCCCGAGAGGGCGTGGCCGACCTCATGGCCGACGACCGCCCGCATCTCCTCCTCGTCGAGCAGCTCCACGAGCCCGGTGGTGAGGACGATGATCGGCTCGTCCAGGCCGATGCACATGGCGTTGGGACGCGGGTCCTGCGTCACATACATCGCGGGGACCTTCTCCAGGTCCAGGATGTAGCAGGCGTCGCGCAGCATGTCGTGCAGATGCGCGAACTGCTCGTCGCTCACCCGAACCGAGTCGGAGAGGAAAAGCAGTCGCAGGCTGCGCTCGGGCAGCAGCGCGCTGAGTGCCTTGAAAACGGTGTCGAAGCCGCTGAGCTTGCGCAGTGCGACAAGCGCCGAGCGGTCCGCGGGGTGTTCGTACGCCCGAGAGGAGATGTCCGGGAAGCGCTTGCGCTGCCTGCTCGGTACCTGTTCGTGGTTGTCGGTCATGGTGCCCCCTGTTTGGTGCGAGTCCTCGCTCGTCCCCCTGACGGCCCCCAGCGTAGGGGCTGGGAACGCGGCACGGTGCGGCCTGTGGACAACTGTGAAAGCCCTGTCGACGGAGTCTGCGGGAAGCACAACGACTGAGTCGGCGTGAGCGTGCCCGGGCCGCCCGCATACGATGTGCGCGACGTCTCTCCGCTCCGACTCCCGATAGGTCCTGCTGAAGATGAGCCTCACCAGCGCCGCCGCCAACCTGGTCACCCTCGCCGAGGGCGCCGAGCACGGCGGCAATCACGAAAGCCTCAACCCTTACGTCACCGGCGGCGGCGCCCTGCTTGCGCTGCTCCTGCTGCTGTGGATCACCACCCGCTTCAACCGCGACCGCTGAGTCCTGGCCGGCGGCCGGTGCCAGTAGGCTCTGCACGCATGGGAGAGCAGAAAGTGGCCACGGGCCCCGGCCCCGGCTCCGGCTCCGGCTCCGGATCGGGCAGGCGCCGGCTCGGTGTGATGGGCGGGACGTTCGACCCGATCCATCACGGGCACCTGGTCGCCGCGAGCGAGGTGGCGGCACTCTTCCACCTCGACGAGGTGGTGTTCGTACCGACCGGGCAGCCGTGGCAGAAGAGCCACAAGAACGTGTCACCGGCCGAGGACCGCTATCTCATGACGGTCATCGCCACGGCGTCCAACCCGCAGTTCTCGGTGAGCCGGATCGACATCGACCGCGGCGGGCCGACGTACACGATCGACACGCTGCGGGACCTGCGTGCCCTCAACACCGACTCAGACCTGTACTTCATCACGGGTGCCGACGCGCTCTCCCAGATCCTCAGCTGGCGCAACGCCGCCGAGTTGTTCTCCCTCGCCCACTTCATCGGCGTGACCCGCCCGGGCCATGATCTGACGGACGACGGGCTGCCCGAGGGCGGTGTGTCCCTCGTGGAGGTTCCGGCACTGGCGATCTCGTCGACCGACTGCCGGGAGAGAGTCGCCCAGGGGGACCCGGTCTGGTACCTCGTGCCGGACGGTGTGGTGCGCTACATCGACAAGCGCCAGTTGTACCGCGGCGAGTGAGCCACGGGAGAGGGGCAGCGGTGAACGACCAGCAGAACCCGTACGACCCGTACTACCAGCCGCAGATCGTCGGCTACGACGAGTACGGGCAGCCGGTCTATCAGCAGCCCCAGCACTACGACTCCTACGCACAGCAGCAGGACGACCACTCCCCGCAGCCGGGCGGCCGGACGCCACCGGGCGGCCAGGCCCCGCAGGGCGGTGGCGGCTACGGTGCCGATCAAGGCTACGGAGCCGATCAAGGCTACGGATCCGCGCAGACCTACGGCTCGGGCCAGGGCTACGGCTCTGAGCAGGGTTACGGCGCTGACCGGGATTACGGCCAGGCACAGGGCTCGCAGGACTACGGCCGCGACCAGGGGTACGGATACGACCCGTACGCCCCGCAGCCCCAGGGCCCCGCCAACCCGGGTCGGCACGACCCGTACGCCCAGCAGAGGTACCCGGCCCAGCCGCAGGCCGGCGGCTACGGACGCGAGGGCCGGGACGGGCAGGACGCGTACGGCTACGACACCGGCACACAGCCGACCGTCGACACCACCGCTCAGTGGAGCATCCCGCAGCAGCAGGCGTCGGAGCAGCGGCCGGCTGCGTCCGCGCGGGCGGCGCAGCAGAGCGCCGCCGTTCCGGAGCAGCGCAGGACCGAGGACGGGCAGGGGCGGCCCTACCAGACCGAGCAGTTCTCGTTCATCGAGGAGCCCGACGAGGACTCCGAAGACGTCATCGACTGGCTGAAGTTCACCGAGAGCCGCTCCGAGCGCCGTGAGGAGGCCAAACGCCGCGGCCGCAACCGCGCCGTCGCTCTTGTCGTCACCCTGGCCCTCGTACTCGTCGGCGGCGTCGGCTACCTCTGGTACGCCGGCAAGCTGCCCGGTCTGTCCGGCTCCGAGGCCAAGAGCGAGGCGGCGGCCGGCCCGCAGAAGCGCGACGTGATCGTGCTGCACCTGCACAACACCAAGAGGAAGGGCACCTCCACAGCCCTCCTCGTCGACAACGCCACCACCGGGCAGGGCACCACCGTCCTGCTCCCCAACACTCTCTCCGTCGCCAATGACGACGGCACCGCCACCAACCTCGGCAAATCCGTCGAGGACGACGGGTCGACCGGTACCCGCGAAGCGATCGGCACCCTGCTCGGCGCCAAGATCTCGGGCACCTGGCGGCTCGACACCCCGTACTTGGAGAACCTGGTCGAGCTGGTCGGCACGATCGACCTGGACACCGATGCCGAGGTCCCCGGGGCGAAGAAGGGCGAAGCGCCCCTGGTGAAGAAGGGTGAGAACCAGACGCTGAGCGGACGGGCGGCCGTCGCGTACGCCACCCACCGCGGGGCAGGGGAGGCCGAGGAGAAGCAGCTGCTGCGCTTCGGCCAGGTCATGCAGGCGGTGCTCAAGAAGCTTCCGGACGATCCGAAGTCGGCGACCGTCATCGTGGAGACGCTGGCGCAGATCCTCGACCCCTCGCTGAACGAGCGGGACCTCGGAAGCTCCCTCGCCAAGCTCGCCGAACATGCCAAGGGCGGCGACTACAAGACGGCCGTGCTCCCTGTGCAGGAGGACGGCACGCTTACCGACCAGGCCGCGAACAGTGTGGTCAAGGACGTCCTGGGTGGATCCGTCAGCGCACCGGAGCAGGGCGCCGCGGTCCGTGTGGGCGTCAGGAACGGCAGCGGGAACGACGCGGCCACGGAGAAGGCCAGGGTCCTGCTTGTCAACGGCGGCTACTCCGTCATCGACAGCGGCAAGGCCGAAACCGCCACCTCCACACAGGTCACCTACGGCGACGAGGCGCAGAAGGCGAAGGCGGAGGAGGTCGCCAAGACGCTCGGCCTGCCGGCCAGTGCCGTCAAGAAGGGCAAGGCCGCCACCAACGCCGATGTCTCGGTTGTCCTCGGCTCCGATTTCAAGACCGAAGAACCGGAGTGAGCCGGGCGCCGGCAGGGCCATGACCATCGCTGCGTGGACTGTCGGCGGTCCGTGAGACCCTTGAAGGGTTCTCTACCGCCGACGAAAGCCTGCCTGTGACCGCCACGGATCGCTCCATCGAGCTCGTCAACGCCGCCGCCCAGGCGGCGGCCGACCGGCTCGCGCACGACATCATCGCGTACGACGTCAGCGATGTGCTCTCCATCACCGACGCCTTCCTGCTCGCCTCCGCACCCAATGACCGTCAGGTCAAGTCGATCGTCGACGAGATCGAGGAGCGGCTGAACAAGGAGCTCGGCGCCAAGCCGGTGCGCCGCGAGGGCGACCGCGATGCCCGCTGGATCCTGCTCGACTACGTCGACATCGTGGTGCACGTACAGCACAGCGAGGAGCGCGTGTTCTACGCCCTCGAGCGGCTCTGGAAGGACTGCCCCGAGCTCTCGCTGCCGGAGGATGCCCGCAAGACCCGCGGCAAGGCGGAAGAGCACGCCAGGCTCACTGGCGGTGACACGGAAGGGGACCGGAGCTGAACGGCATCAGCAGCGGTGGCGCCGGCGGCGGCACCGCGACGTCGAAGCGTGGGCGCGGCCGCCGCATCGTCCTGTGGCGCCACGGCCAGACCGCGTGGAATCTGGAGCGCCGTTTCCAGGGCTCCACGGACATCGAGCTGACCGAGGCCGGCGTCGCCCAGGCGCGCCGCGCCGCCCGGCTGCTCGCTTCCCTGAACCCGGACGCGATCGTCGCCTCCGACCTGAAGAGGGCGGCGGCGACGGCCGGCGAGCTGGCCGGCGTCACCGGCATCGACACCTCCTACGATGCAGCTCTGCGCGAGACCTACGCGGGCGCCTGGCAGGGCCTGACCCACGATGAGATCGTCGAGAAGTACGGCGAGCAGTACGCGGCCTGGAAGCGCGGCGAGCCCGTCCGGCGCGGCGGCGGCGAGCTGGAGACCGAGGTCGCGGACCGGGCCGCTCCAGTGGTGCTGCACCACGCGGAGAAGCTGCCAGACGACGGAACGCTCGTCGTCGTCAGCCACGGCGGCACCATCCGCACGACCATCGGCCGGCTGCTGGGGCTCGAGGCCCATCACTGGGAGAGCCTCGGCGGGCTCACGAACTGCTGCTGGTCGGTGCTGGGCGAGGGCGCGCGTGGTTGGCGGCTGCTCGAGCACAACGCGGGCACCCTCCCGGAGCCGGTGCTCGGCGACGACACCTGAGGGGGGGCTCAGGCGCCCGGGGCGGGGCCAGCGGTACGCGGCGCCGGGCCGGGTCTCCGCCAGGCCCGAGGTGGGTCTGACGCCGTGCCGGGGCCAGTTGGGACACGACGCCTGAGCCGGTCGTGCGTGCTCGCCGGGGCAAGGGCATCACGTGCTGCCCCGAGTCCGCCGCGTGCGTCGCCCCAGCCGGGGCTCTCGCGCCGTCTGAGCCGAGCCGTCGACTGCGGAGGCGGGGTCTCTCTTCCCTTGCCGCCATTGGGCCACGTGCGTCGCCCGAGCCGGGTCTCTCGCGCCGTCCGAGCCGCACCTTGGTCACCGGTGAAGGCGGGCCACTGGCGGCACTCGAGTCGGGCCGCACGCGTCCACCCGGTCCGGGCACTCGCGTTCGCCGGAGATGGGCCGCGGCCGGGCGCGGCCCTGCTCTGTTGCCGCCGGCACAGGCCGCCCGCCTGCGCCCGCCGCACACCGCTTCCGCGGGGCCGGACCCGGATTTCACTTTCCGGCAGGTCGCAGGCTAAAGTTCTTCTTGTTCGCAGCGCGGAGCGCGAAGAACACGCGGGGCTATAGCTCAGTTGGTAGAGCGCCTGCATGGCATGCAGGAGGTCAGGAGTTCAATTCTCCTTAGCTCCACACTCGGATCCCGTCCCCGCCAGGGGGCGGGATCTTTTCTTGTCGCCGGGGACGGGCCCGGCTTCCGGCAGTCGTGGCCGATCTCGTACGCGAACGCCGCTGACCGCGGTGCCCGGCCGTGGCAGAATCGGACGGCCGGAGGGGACACCGGCGGTACGGGAGGGAGCGCACGATGTCCGCCAGCGGCGAGGAAGCCGGGGAGGCTGCCGATGACCTGCTTGCCACGGCGGAGGGCTGTGCTCGCCTCAGCTGTCCTTCCTGTGGTTCTGTCCATGTCGCTCAGGTCCTCGGTGACAACGGCGGCGTTCGCTACGTGTGCACGGCCTGCGGCCACAGCTGGAGCTGAGTGATGGGTGCCCACAGGCGGAAATGCGACTGGTGCGGCAGTGGTACGCCCATCGTCAGGGACATGGATCCGGTGAATCCCGAGTACCAGTACTGGTGCGAGGAGTGCGCGCGGGCGCTGATCATAAAAGGCGACCCCATCGAGACGTACCGCGAGCTCGAGGGGGAGCCGATCTACGGCAGGCTCCTGGACGAGCACTGCACCCTGAAGCGCTTCTACTCGTTTGCAACGGCCTGATCCACCCGCCCGGATCATCCCGTTCGCCCCTATCGTGAAGCTGTGCGCAAAGGGGGCATCGCGGTGCCGATCGGGCGGCCGCACAAACGATTTGGAGATGCGCCGACGAGGGCGTTAATGTTCTCTACGTCGCCGCGGGGGAACCCGGAAGCGCGGCACACAGCAAGGGGCTATAGCTCAGTTGGTAGAGCGCCTGCATGGCATGCAGGAGGTCAGGAGTTCAATTCTCCTTAGCTCCACAGAAGAAGCAGTGAGGCGGGCCACCCGAACCGGGTGGCCCGCCTCACTGCTTCGTGCGCGTATGTGTCAACTGCGGCCGCTGCCGAGGGCCTTGCGGTTGCTGCTGGGCAGCGCGGGGCGTGCGGGCGGCGGAGTCGGGGCCGAGGAAGCCACCTGCTCGATGCGCATGGCGAGCGCGGGACAGCGGCGCACGGCCCGCTGCGCACGCCCCCTCATGTGCATGGGGACCATCGCGTCGGCCACCGACGGATAGCCGTCCGGGTTGAGCCGGATCAGCTCGGGGACGATGTCCGCACACAGGCCGTGGCCCTGGCACAGCGTCCAGTCCACGAAGATCTTCTCGCCGCTCGGGATCGACTCCTCCGCCTCCTCGTAGCCGGGCAGCGGAAGCGGCAGCACGCCCGTCGTGTCGCGCCCGCAACCGCCGTGCAGCACATGCGCCGCAAGGTCGTCCGTGAAGGCCGACAGGGTCGAGGCGAAGAAGCGAGCGGAACCGTCCGGGTGCTTGCACGCACCGCGGCCCTTGACCGCCTGGGTCACCTCGCGCAGCGCCTCCAGCGCGGCGGGGCCGCCGCCGTTCATCACATCGGCCAGCCCGCCGGCCGCTGCGGGCAGGCCGAGCTTGCACGGGCCGCACTGGCCCGCGGTCTCCGCGGCCAGCCAGTTGGCGACCCGCAGCGCCTCGCCCAGCGGACACGTCTCCGGGCCGATCGGCAGGATCGCGCCCGCGCCCAGTGCGCCGCCCACCGATGCCAGCGACTCCTTGGAGACGACCGCCTCGTGGACGGCTGCGGAGTCGATCCAGTTGCCGTGGTAACCACCCGTCAACACCCCTTGGGGCTGCGGCGGTGCGCCGGCCAGCTGGAGCACGTAGCGCAGCGGCACCCCCGTCGGCACCTCGACGACCATGGGGCGCGCGACCGCCCCGGAGATCGTCAGCATGACGGTGCCCGGCTCGGAATCCAGGCCGGTGTGGCAGTAGCGGCGGGCTCCGATGCGGGCGGCGACGGCGAGCTGCGCGAACGTCTCCGCGTTGGACAGCAGGGTCGGAGCACCGCCCACGCCCGTCTCCGCGGCGCGGACCCGGCGGCCGGGCGGCAGGGCGGGCCCGCCGTTGACGGCCCGGATGACGGAGGACGCCTCGCCCGACACCATGCGTTCGGGGGTGCGGACGACCCTGGCCCGCAGGGCCTGGCCGCGCCGGTCGGCCAAGCCGCGCTCGGCGAGCGCCGCACGCATGGAGATCTCCGTCGAGTTGCGGGTCACCGCGACGACGAGGGTCCGGGCACCGAGCGCCTCCGCGGCGAGCAGCGCACCGTCGAGGATCAGATGGGGGGCGCGGTTCAGCATCACCGTGTCCTTGCGGCAGGCTGGCTCGCCCTCACTGCCGTTGACCACGACGACCGGCCGCACGCCGCGCCGGATCGCAGACTTGGCGACGGCGCGCAGCTTCTTGCCGAACGGGAATCCCGCGCCGCCGCGGCCGGTGAGGGATATGTCCTCGGCAAGCTGGGCGAGCCGTTCGCCGCTCACGGGCTCGAGCGGCCCGTGCACCTTGAGGTGCATGGGCAGGTCTAGACGGTCGACGAGATCAAAACCCTGCGTCAGCTGGGGAAGGCCGACGACGCGGACCTCGGGGACGTCGGGGAGGGGGGCGTTCACGGTCGTTCTCCTGCTGGTGCGTGCCAGGGCTCCCCGGCCGGGGGCTGGAAGAGGGGGCCGGGCAGGGGCGCTGTCTCGTCGTACGCAGGGACATTGCCGGTGTCGTACGAGGAGTGGTCGGTGTAAGGGGCGGTGGCTTCGGTCAGAGGCGTGTCGTAGGGGGCGGTGGATGCGTAGGACGCCGAAGCGCCGTACGCGGCGGCGCCGCCGGTGTCGTACACCGGAACGCCGCCCGTGTCGTAGGTCGGGGCGCCGCCGGTGCCGTATGCGGGGAGACCGCCCGTGTCGTACGTGGGGACGGCACCTGTGTCGTACGTGGGGACGGCGCCCGTGTCGTACGTGGGGACGGCGCCCGTGTCGTAGGGGGCGGATGCCTCGTACGGCGCCGTGCCGCCGTACGACGCAGAGGGGGAGTCGTACGACGGCGCCGGGTCGAAGAGCGGAGGGGGCGGGGTGTCGTAGGCGGGCGGCGCTGCCGGGTCGGGCCGGACCGCCTGCGCCGGGGGAGGCGGCGAGGGGGTCGGCCAGCTGCCCGTACCGGGGCCCGTCTCCGACACCACGGGTATCTCCTCGGTCATCGGCACACGCTCGGCGAGCGGGGCCGACGGCTCGCCGGCGAGCGAGACCGCGCGGTAGGCGGCGGACATACGGGTGCCGCGGCCGGTGGTGCCGCCGCTGTCCGGCGTGACGGCCGGTTCGTCGTCCTGGGGCCGCGGGGCTTCGTACAGCTGCGGCGAAGGGGCGGCGAGCCGCGGGGGCTGTGCGCGCGCCTGGCCGAGGGGCGGCTGGAAGTCCTGCTCGTACGGGCGCTGCGACGGCACGCCGCTCAGTCCGTCGCCCATGCGATCCATGCGTTCCATGCCTGCCGGTACGGGCGGGCGGCCCATCCCGTTCATTCCGCTCACGCCCGGCAGCGGTGCGGTGGCCAGGTCGCGCTGTGCCTGCTCGTCGGCGGTGGGCCCGCCGGAGCCGGCGCCGCCGGTCAGGACGAGGATCTTCGCGGCGATCTGCCGCTGCAGGGGGCGCGGCAGCAGCCGGACGGAGACCGCGGCGGCCACGCCTGCGAGGGCCAGGCAGTACATGGTCACGACGTAGGTCGCGGCCGGCCGGCCGGTGTAGAGGCCGTGGACCAGGGCGAAGCACCAGGCCGGGTACGCCAGCATGTGCAACTGCCGCCAGCGGCCGGCGACGCGGACGTTGCCGGCGAGGGCGCTGCGGAGGGCGCCCGTCGTGCCGGCCACCACCATCAGGAACCCGGCCAGCGAACCGAAGCCGATGAGCGCGGAGGTGCCGGTGACACCGAGCCCGAACGGGATCAGGGCGCCGATCACCGATACATGCCCGAGCGACACCTTCACGGTGGCGTGCAGCAGGAGGAAGCCGAGCGACGCGATCGCGGTCGCCCGGTGGATGCCCTGGGCGAGCAGTCGGTGGCGGGGCGAGAGCAGTAGACGGTCGGTGGCGATGAGACCCCAGGCGACAGAGGCGGTCAAGGAGACCAGGGAGAGGACTCCGGTGGTGAAGTCGAGCGCGGCGCGAAAACTGTCACTTCCTCCGACGGCGAGCAGGGGTAGGAGCACCAACGCGGCCGCGGTGAGGCCGCCTTGCACCTGGCGGCTGAGTCCGAGGCCCGGACCGGGCGACAAACGCATCTTGAGACGAGGGTTCATGGGGCGACTCCGAATGGTGCGGGAAAGCTGTCCCGTTGACGCACTCTAGGTCGGCCCATAGCAACCGGACGAGGTTTCGAGGTTTATAGCGGTGAAGTGAGCGCAACTGACCCGGGGGTTGCCCTGGATAGGTGCGATACGCGGAGTAACCCGGCGGCTCGATCTCCGGAGCGTGGCCGAAAGGCGCTCCTGCCCGGTGGGAGCGCCGTCCGGTGGACAGCAATGCGGCCGGTTCCTTCGCTGCGGTACCCTGACGCCATGCGTGCCGTACGCCTTCTGCTTAGCGAGCCGCGCTGATCAGTCCCGGCGGATGAGAAATCCGGCCGGAATCGGCGCGGCGTCCCCTCCTGTGCGAGGGGATTTTTCATTTCCCCTGTACATGAATCGGCTGGCAGTCGGCAGAGACGATCGATGGAGCTTCGAAGGATCATGAGCGAGATGAACTCGGCTGCTGAGACAGCAGCCCCGCATCGTTATACGGCTGCCATGGCAGCCGACATCGAGGCACGCTGGCAGGACTTCTGGGACGCCGAAGGCAGCTACGAGGCGCCCAATCCGACCGGGGACCTGGCAGGGGACCCGGCGCAGGTGGACAAGCCCAAGAAGTTCGTCATGGACATGTTCCCGTATCCGTCCGGTGCGGGCCTGCACGTCGGTCATCCCCTGGGGTACATCGCCACCGACGTCTTCGCCCGTCACCAGCGGATGACCGGGCACAACGTCCTGCACACCCTGGGCTTCGACGCCTTCGGCCTGCCCGCTGAGCAGTACGCCGTGCAGACTGGCACGCATCCGCGTGTGTCGACCGAAGCGAACATCGAGAACATGAAGGTGCAGCTGCGCCGGCTGGGCCTGGGGCACGACAAGCGCCGGTCGTTCGCCACGATCGACCCGGACTACTACAAGTGGACGCAGTGGATCTTCCTGCAGATCTTCAACTCCTGGTACGACGAGCAGGCGGACCGGGCCCGGCCGATCGATGAGCTGGTCGCCCAGTTCGAGAGCGGTGCGCGCGAGGTGCCTGGGGGTACCTCCCGGGCCGAAGGCTCCGGGGGAGGCCGGGCATGGACCGAGCTGAGCTCCCTCGAGCGCGCCGACGTCCTGGGCCGGTACCGCCTGGCGTACGCCTCCGACGCCCCCGTGAACTGGTGTCCCGGGCTGGGCACCGTGCTGGCGAACGAGGAGGTGACCGGCGACGGCCGTTCCGAGCGTGGCAACTTCCCGGTCTTCAAGGCCAAGCTGCGCCAGTGGAACATGCGCATCACCGCCTATGCCGACCGGCTGCTGAACGACCTGGACGCGCTGGACTGGCCGGAGGCCATCAAGCTGCAGCAGCGCAACTGGATCGGCCGCTCCGAGGGCGCCCGCGTCGACTTCGCGGTCGACGGCCACGACGACGCGCGGATCACCGTCTTCACCACCCGCCCCGACACGCTTTTCGGCGCCACGTACATGGTCCTGGCGCCCGAGCACGGGCTGATCGACTCCATCGTCCCGGCCGAGTGGCCGCAGGGTGTCAAGGAGGCGTGGACCGGCGGAGCCGCCACCCCCGCCGAGGCCGTCGCGGCCTACCGCAAGCAGGCACAGACGAAGAGCGACGTCGAGCGGCAGACCGAGCACAAGGACAAGACCGGTGTGTTCAGCGGCTCTTACGCCCTGAACCCGGTCACCGGCGAGCGGATCCCCGTCTTCGTCGCCGACTACGTCCTGATGGGCTACGGCACGGGCGCCATCATGGCCGTGCCCGGACAGGACGAGCGGGACTGGGAGTTCGCGGAGGCCTTCGGCCTGCCCATCATCCGCACCGTGCAGCCGCCCGAGGGCTGGGAGGGCGAGGCGTTCACCGGGCAGGGCCCGGCGATCAACTCCGCCAACGACGAGATCTCCCTGAACGGCCTGGACGTCGCAGAGGCCAAGGCGAAGATCACGGCCTGGCTGACGGACAAGGGCATCGGTGAGGGAACGGTCAACTTCCGGCTGCGTGACTGGCTGTTCAGCCGGCAGCGCTACTGGGGCGAGCCCTTCCCGATCGTCTACGACGAGGACGGCGTGGCCCACGCGCTGCCCGAGTCGATGCTCCCCCTGGAGCTGCCGGAGGTCGACGACTACTCGCCGCGGACCTTCGACCCGGACGACGCCGACACCCGGCCCGAGACGCCGCTGTCCCGCAACGAGGACTGGGTCGACGTCGAGCTGGACCTGGGCGACGGCCCCAAGCGCTACCGGCGCGAGACCAACACGATGCCCAACTGGGCCGGTTCGTGCTGGTACGAGCTGCGCTACCTGGACCCGCACAACAACGAGCAGCTGGTCGACCCGGCCATCGAGCAGTACTGGATGGGACCGCGCGAGGGACAGCCGCACGGCGGTGTCGACCTGTACGTCGGCGGAGCAGAGCACGCCGTGCTGCACCTGCTGTACGCGCGCTTCTGGTCCAAGGTCCTGTTCGACCTGGGGCACGTCTCGTCGGTCGAGCCGTTCCACAAGCTGTACAACCAGGGCATGATCCAGGCGTACGTCTACCGCGACGAGCGGGGCTTCCCGGTGGCGGCCACCGAGGTCGAGGAGCGGGACGGCACGTTCTACTTCGAGGGTGAGCCCGTCAAGCGCGAGCTCGGCAAGATGGGCAAGTCCCTGAAGAACGCCGTCACCCCGGACGAGATCTGCGCCGAGTACGGTGCGGACACCCTGCGCCTGTACGAGATGGCGATGGGCCCCCTGGACGTCTCCAGGCCGTGGGACACCCGCGCCGTCGTCGGACAGTACCGGCTGCTGCAGCGCCTGTGGCGCAACGTCGTCGACGAGGCGAGCGGCCAGGTCACGGTCGTCGACACGGACGCGGACGAGGCGACGCTGCGCGCGCTGCACAAGGCCATCGACGGTGTGTCGCAGGACATGGCGGCGATGCGCTTCAACACCGCCATTGCCAAGATCACCGAGCTGAACAACCACCTGACGAAGTCGGGCGGTCCGGTGTCCCGCTCGGTCGCGGAGCGCCTGGTCCTGCTGATCGCTCCGCTGGCCCCGCACATCGCGGAGGAGCTGTGGCGCAGGCTGGGCCACTCCGAGTCGGTGGTGCACCAGGACTACCCGGTCGCCGACCCGGCGTACGTCGTGGACGAGACCGTGACCTGCGTCGTGCAGATCAAGGGCAAGGTCAAGGCACGTCTGGAGGTCTCTCCGTCCATCACGGACGAGGAGCTGGAGGCCCTGGCGCTGGGTGAGGCGGCGGTCGTCGCCGCTCTGGGCGGTGTCGGCATCCGCAAGGTGGTCGTACGGGCGCCGAAGCTGGTCAACATCGTGCCTGCGTAACGGGCACGCGTTTCGGCCGGACACGTTTCGGTTGGACCCGTTTCGCCCGGACACGTTTCGCGAGGACAAGCCGGGCGTGGCGCCGGTGGGGCTTTCCCCTACGGGCAGGTTGGGGGTTCCGATGGAACCTACGGCCTGCCCGTTCCGTTTACCGTGGAAGGAACACAACCGACGCCGGAGGGCGCACATGGAAGCCGCGATCATGATCCTGGCGCTGCTCTTCTTCGCCTTCGTGGCGCTGGGGGTGTACGTGGGCGTGAAGGCCGTGCGCGCCACCAAGCGCGGCGTCGAGCGCACCGTCAGCCAGGCGCGACGCACCGTCGAGGACACCGCGCTGCGTGCGAAGAGCTACGGGCAGATGGGCGTGAGCGGCGAGCTGGCGCAGCTGCGGCTGAAGCTGCGCACGTCCATGAGGGCCACCCAGGAAGCGTTGAACGCAGGCGCGGCGGAGGACGCCTCGCTGTCCGAGTCGCTCGCCCTGTTCCGGCGGCTCAGCGCACATGGGCACGAGCTGGACGACGAGCTCAGGAGACTGGAGCGCGAGCCCGACCGGTCCACGGTCGCCGCGCTGATGCCCGGCCTGCGTGAGCGTACGGAGCGCATCACGCACTCCGCGGAATCGCTCCGCTGGGCGGCGCGCGACCGCGCGCAGAAGTTCGCAGAGGACGATCTGGACGTGCTGAGCGCCCAGATCGACATGGAGGCGGGAGCGCTGCGGCACTGGTCGGCGACGGACGAGGCCGGCGGCGTGACGGAGCCGAAGTCCGCGACGGACGAGGCCGGCGTGGCTGAGCCGAAGCCGTGGCCCGCAGCGCCGAAGCCGGAGCGCTCGGAAGAGCACCCGCGGGGTGCGGGTGCCCAGACATGGCCGGAGGCGGAGGGCGAGTCGCCCGGTCGTCCGCAGGCGATCACCGCTCGGGATCCGCGGCAGGAGACCGCCTACCCCTGGCAGAAGACGGCCCGGCCGGAGACCTCCAACTGACGCCTGTGGCCGCGGCCGTGGCCCTTGCGGCGCGCTGCCGCCCTCGACCGTCCTGACCGCCTGCCCGGCCCGGTACACAGCTCCCATGAGGATGTCCGCATAGCGCGGGGCTCGTGCTCGGATGGTGTGCAAGGGCTGTCCGTGTGGCGTTCGTACGGTGTCCGGACAGGGTCGGGCTGCCGACCGGGGGCAGCTGCGGGTAACCTCCCGCTCATGTCCCGCCATGTCGCGATCGTCACCGATTCAACGGCCTACCTGCCGCCACTGATGATGGAGCGGCACGGCATCACCGCGGTGCCGTTGACCGTCGTACTCGGCGACCAGGCGCTGGAGGAGGGCACCGAGATCTCGGCCCGCTCGCTCGCGGCAGCCCTGCAGAAGCGACGCTCCGTGACGACGTCCCGGCCAAGCCCCGAGATGTTCACGCAGGCCTACCGCGCCGCCGCGGAAGCCGGCGCGACCGGGATCGTCTCGCTGCACCTGTCGGCGGAGCTCTCGGGTACGTACGACGCCGCACTGCTGGCAGCCAAGGACGCACCCGTACCGGTTCGCGTCGTCGACACCGGAATGATCGCCATGGCGCTCGGATTCTGCGCGCTCGCGGCCGCCGAGGTGTCGGAGGCGGGCGGATCCCTCGACGAGGCGGTGGCCGCGGCGGAGAAACGAGCAGAGGGCACTTCCGCGTACTTCTACGTCGACACCCTCGACTACCTGCGCCGCGGGGGCAGGATCGGCGCCGCGCAGGCGCTGCTCGGCTCGGCGCTCGCCGTCAAACCACTGCTCCAGCTGGACGGCGGCCGCATCGACATGCTGGAGCGCGTGCGTACGGCGTCGAAGGCCATCGCACGGCTCGAGGAGATCGCCGCCGAACGGGCCGGCAGCGCGCCGGTGGACATCGCCGTTCACCACTTGGCGGCGCCGGAGCGGGCCGCGGCACTGGCCGACCGGCTGCGGGAGCGGGTGCCGGGGCTGGCAGACCTGCACGTCAGTGAGGTGGGCGCGGTGATCGGGGCGCACACGGGACCGGGGCTGCTGGGTGTAGTGATCTCGCCGCGTTGAGGCGTCGGCCTGCCGTCCAACGCCATCTGGATGCCGGCCGTCACCGGGATGTCGGCCGTCACCTGCAGGTCCGTGGTCACCTGAACGTGTGATCGAGATATCCACAACTAGTGGGTTTTCCACTGAATTTGGCTGTGCTCAGCAGGTTCGGGCGGTTGTGCCTACCGTCCTGTGACATGGCTCTTCGATCACGTTCCGCAACCAGTGGCCCGGGCCGCGCCCCGGCCTCCGACAGCCGCGCACGCCAGGCCCGCGGCCCCGTCGATGCCCTCGGGCAGGGGGTGCACGGCGGCGATGGCGCCCACGGCGGTGACGGTGGTGTCCGACGTCTGCGTGGCGGTCGCGCGTCGCCCACGGCGCAGGCCATGGCGCTGCGCCGACGGGCGGACGCTCTGTTCGGGGCGGCGGTACCGCGCGGTGCGGGTGGGCGGGCCGCGGTTTCGACGTACGCGCCTGGCGACGCCTCTCTGCGCCCCGCACGTCCGGTCCGCCGGGCCCGCTCGGCGGCAGGCGTGCGGCGGAGCTGCGCGGGTACCGGGCCCGGTCGTGGCGGGCCGCCGGGCCGGGCGCGAGCCGACGTGCCGGACAGGCCGGCGGAACCGCCTGCCAGGCCGCCCGCACCGGCGGTGGTGCGAGGCGCCGAACGGGGCAGGGCGGACGCCGGGGCGGGTGCCGAGCTGCCCGGCGCCAGGCCGGGGGCGTTCGGTGGTGGAGGGCGGCCGCGCTTCTGGTTCGCGCTCCGGGACCGGCTACCGGTGTGGGTGCAGCTGCGATGCGGTCTCGAGCCGAAAGCGCTGGCCGCTCTGGCCGTGATCCTCGTGCTGGGGGCGGGCTTCGCGGCACAGCACTTCTGGGTGGGCCGACCGCAGTCCGTGAGTGCTCCTGCGCTGGTCCAGCAGGGCTCGGCCCGGGCCGGGTCAGCGCCCGTCGCCGCTTCCGGCTCCGAGACCTCGGCTGTAGAGCCGGAGCTGGCGCCGTCGCCGGGTCCGCCGCCTGCCGACGCCCGGCAGGCGGCCCGCATCGTCGTCGACGTGAGCGGCAAGGTACGGAGTCCGGGAGTGCTCAAGCTGCCCGCAGGGTCGAGGGTCGCCGACGCGATCGAGGCGGCCGGAGGCGTCAAGCCCGGCACGGACGTCACCGGCCTCAACCGGGCGCGGGTCCTGGCTGACGGCGAGCAGGTCGTGGTGGGCGGTCCCGCGCCGCCCGCGCCGAGCGGCGTCGGGGCAGGGGCGGGGGCGGGTCTCCCGGTGGGGCCGATCAGCCTCAACTCGGCCACTGCGGAGCAGCTCGAGACGCTGCCCGGAGTCGGACCGGTGCTGGCCCAGCACATCATCGGCCACCGCACGCAGAGCGGGGGCTTTCGGTCGGTCGACGAGCTCCGTGACGTCAACGGGATCGGCGACCGCCGGTTCGAGGACCTGCGGAATCTGGTTCGGCCATGACCCGTGTGACGGTACACGCCGAATCGGGAAGCAGGCTCGGCGCGGCCGACCCGCGTCAGGAGGGACCGGCCGACCTTCGCCTGGTGCTGCCCGCGCTGGCGGCTTGGGCGGCGTCCGCTCTCGCTCTCGGGGCGCCGGGTGGGTGGACGGCCGCGGGTGTGGTCGCCTGCCTGGTGGCGACCGGGCTGCTGCCGCTGTGGGCGGCAGGGCGGAGGCTTCGGGTGCGTGGGGTCATGGCAACCCCGGCGGGCAGAACGACGGCAGACGGGGGCAGTTCGGCGCGAGTCGCCGCCGGCGACAGGTGGTGGCGGCTCAACGCCACCTCCGTCGCCGCGGTGTTGCTGTGCGCCGCCGCGGGCGCGGCCTCCGCCGGGCTGCACGGGGCGGATCTCAGCCGTGGCCCGCTCCCCGCCCTGGCCGACCGACACGCTCGCGTAACGGTCGAGTTGACGGTCACGTCCGACCCGAGGCCCACCCGCTCCAGGGTGGTCGGTGACCGGATAGCTCCGGCAGCGCTCGTCTTGAAGGCCGAGGCAACACGGGTCATCGCCCCCGGCGGAGCCGTAACCGCGACCCGTACCCCCGTGCTGGTGATCGTGTCCACAGGCGAGGCCGACGCGAGCTGGCAGCGGCTTCTGCCGTCCACCCGGCTGAGGGTCGGCGGACGGCTCGCGCCCCCACTTCGCCCCGATGACCCGTTCGCGGCCGTGCTGCGTGCCGACAGCGGCCCACCGTCGATCACCCGCTCCCCGAGCGCACTGCAGCGCAGGGCCGGTGCACTGCGGGCAGGGCTGCGCGAGGCCACGGACGGCCTGTCGCCGGACGCCCGGGCCCTGCTCCCGGGGCTGGTCGTCGGGGACACCTCACGCATTCCGGGCGACTTGCAGGACGCCTTCGAGGCGACCGACCTGACGCATCTGCTCGCCGTCTCCGGAAGCAACCTCACCATCGTGCTGGTTCTGCTGATCGGACCGCCCGGCCGGGCACTGCTGGCCGAACGGCGTGGCCTGGCACCCCGTTTGGGCATCACCCTGCGCGGGTCCGCGCTGCTCGGCGGCGTGCTCACGCTCGCCTTCGTGGTGGTCTGCCGACCCGAACCGAGCGTTCTGCGGGCGGCGGCGTGCGGGCTCATCACCCTGCTCGCCATCGGCACCGGCCGACGGAGGTCGCTCGTCCCGGCGCTGGCCGCCGCGGTCCTGCTGCTCCTCCTGTACGACCCGTGGCTGGCGCGGAGTTACGGCTTTCTGCTCTCCGTCCTCGCCACCGGGGCGCTGCTCACGATCGGCCCCCGTTGGAGCGAGGCGCTCCAGCGGCGAAGGGTGCCGCCCCGGCTGGCCGAGGCGCTGGCGGCCACCGCCGCGGCACAGGCCGTGTGCGCTCCCGTGGTGGCCGTGTTCGCCGCCAGGGTCAGCCTGGTCGCGATCCCCTGCAACCTCGCGGCCGAGCTGGCCGTGGCTCCGGCGACGATCCTCGGCTTCGCGGCGCTGGCCACAGCCCCCGCCGCCATACCGGTCGCCGAGCTACTGGCGCGCTGCGCCGGCTGGCCTGCCGGCTGGATCTCCTCCGTGGCCCGGGCGGGAGCGGCGCTGCCGGGCGCCCAGATCGACTGGCCGGGCGGCTGGCACGGCGGGCTGCTGCTCCTGGCGCTCACTGCCGGATTGCTGCTCATGGTCCGCCGGCTGACGCGACATCCCTGGGCGGCCGCGTTCTGCGCGCTGCTGCTCGTGCTGGCCGTGGTCCGTCCCGCCCCGCTGAGCAGGAGCCTGACCGGCTGGCCGCCTCCTGGCTGGGCGCTGGTGATGTGCGACGTGGGTCAGGGAGACGCCATGGTGCTCGCAGCCGGTGACGGTGCCGCGGTGGTTGTGGACGCTGGGCCCGATCCGCGCCTCGCCGACCGGTGCCTGAGCGAGTTGGGTGTCACGGAGGTGCCGCTGGTTCTGGTGACCCACTTCCACGCCGACCACGTCGCCGGCCTCGCCGGAGTGCTGCGCGGCAGGGCGGTGGGGGCGATCCAGACCACGGCGTTCGAAGAGCCCCGCCAACAGGTGGCGTTCGTACGGCGCACAGCGGCAGCGGCCGGGCTACCGATGATCCACGCGATACCGGGGGAGCGGCGTCGGGCCGGGCGGCTCTCCTGGCAGGTCCTGTGGCCCGACATGTCCCGGGGCGCGGCACCCGAAGGGCCGAACGATGCCAGCGTCGCGCTGCTCGTCCGGGCGGCGGGCGGTCTGTCACTGCTGCTGCTCGGAGATCTCGAACCTCCGTCCCAGCGCGGGCTGATACGGGCCCATCCGGCGCTTCCCCCGGTCGACGTGCTCAAGGTCGCCCACCACGGCTCGGCGTACCAGCATCCTTCGCTGCTGGCGGGGGCCCGCCCCCGGCTCGCCCTGATCTCCTGCGGCAGGGACAACCCGTACGGTCACCCGGCCCCCCGTACGGTCGGTGCGCTGCGGGCACGGGGAGCGCTGGTGCTGCGCACCGACCGGGACGGTGCCATCGCGGTCACGGGTGCGGGTGCACAGCTGCGAGCTGTGGCGCGCGGTGCCGCGGGCGGGTGAGGGGGCCCGCTGCCCGTGAGGACGTGCGGTGTGCGGGTGACGTGCCGCGTGGGGGGTCAGTCGTCCAGCCAGCGGCCGTCGCGCATGATCAGCCGGTCCTTCAGCTCGTTCTCCTCGCGCCAGGCCTTCACCACAAGGGGGGTGATACGCAGATAGACCCAGGTCGGCCGGTCCCGGGGATCCCAGCTCAGTTTCGCGGCGAAGGCGTCGGCGGACTCCTTGCCCAGTGCAGAGCCCTCGACGACCTCGGCCGGGCCCTCGACATGGACCACGTCACGGGTGTGGCCCAGGGTGACCGCTGCCTCGCCTCGCGGTGTCATGTTGAGCGCGGTCGGGTTGGTGCGCCGGGTGCACATCAGCAGGGTGTCGCGGTCCCAGACGAACGACAGGGGCATCAGGCACGCTCGCCCGTCCGGCGACGCCGTGGCGACCCAGGCATCGTCGTCGTTCGTGAGCCGGTCGAGGGTGTCCTGTCTGCGCTGTTCCCGGCTGCGTGCCGGTTCCCGAGCCGTCATGCCCGGCACGCTACGGGGTGCCCGGGCACCGCCGCCTCGGGCCTGGGGAGGAGGGGGCCTCGGCCGCCCGGCCCAGGACCAAGGAACACGTGGCCGGCGGCTCGACGGCGCAGGAGACTGACGGCATGAACCTTCCTGTGCAGAGCGTCGACGCCTACCTCGCCCGGATCAACGGTGTACGACCCCGGAGGGCGGACGCCGCGGCGCTTCGTGAGCTGCAGCTGAGGCATCTGCTGACGGTGCCGTTCGAGAATCTGTCGATCCACCTCGGCGAGCCGCTGGTTCTGGAGGACCGTCCACTGCTCGACAAGATCGTCGGTGCCCGGCGCGGCGGCTTCTGCTACGAACTCAACGGAGCCTTCGCGGCGTTGCTGCGGGGGCTCGGCTACCGCGTGACGCTGCTCCAGGCCCGGGTGTTCGGTGACGGGGGCCGGCTGGGCATCCCGTACGACCACCTCGCGCTGCGCGTGGAGACCGAGGACGGTGCAGGACCCTGGCTGGCCGATGTCGGGTTCGGCGACCACAGCCACCATCCCCTCCTCCTCGGGGAGCGCGGCGAGCAGGCCGACCCGGCGGGGACGTTCCGTATCGCCGAGGCGCCCGAGGGAGACCTCGACGTGTTCCGGGACGGCAAGCCGCAGTTCCGTGTCGACACCAGGCCGCGTGAGCTGGTCGACTTCGAGGCGGGCGCATGGTGGCACCGCACTTCGCCCGCCTCGCACTTCACGCAGTCGCTGGTGTGCTCCCTGCTCACCGAGGAGGGCCGGATCACCCTCACCGGCCGCAAGCTCGTCACCACCGTGCGCGGCGAGCGGCAGGAGCGGCCGCTCGGCAGCGACGACGAGGTGCTCGCTGCCTATCGGAAGCACTTCGGTCTGGAGCTGGACCGGGTACCGGAGGTGCGGCGGACGCAGTCCTGATGCCGGGCGCGACGACGAGGTCGCCTTGGCGACCGGCACAATATGGCGGTGAGTGATGTGAGACATGTGCTGGTGCTGCCCGACCGCGATGCCGCGCAGGAGGTGGCCGAGACGATCGGCGACCGCTTTGCCGTGGCCGAGGAGCCCCAGTTGGTGCGGGACGCCCTTGCCGGTGAGGACGACGCCGAGGACGCGCAGTGGCTGGTCGTCGTCGAGGACCCGGAGGGAAGACTGGACGGTGCCGCGCTCGACGAGTTCGTCGCGGACTGGGACGGATGGCGCGAGGCGCACTGACGACGCCTGGAGCAGGCGGGGACGGGCGCAGTAGTACCGGGGCGGGCAGCAGGAGCGGCGACAGGCACAGCATCAGGGGCTGTCGGTGGCCCGTGGGATGCTGGAGCGCGATGGCCAGCAACAGGAATTCCACCGACGATCCACTCGCCCCCGTCACCCTCGCGGTGGGCCAGGAGGACCTGCTTCTCGATCGTGCCGTTCAGCAGGTCGTCGCCGCGGCGCGCGCCGCTGACGCCGACACCGACGTGCGGGATCTCTCCGCCGACCAGCTCCAGCCCGGCACTCTCGCCGAGCTGACCAGCCCGTCGCTCTTCGCCGAGCGCAAGGTCGTGATCGTGCGCAATGCGCAGGACCTCTCCACCGACACGATCAAGGACGTCAAGGGGTATCTCGACTCCCCCGCCGAGGAGATCACTCTGGTGCTGGTGCACCCGGGTGGCGCCAAGGGCAAGGGACTGCTGGACGCGGCCCGCAAGTCAGGGGCCCGCGAGGTCGCCTGCCCCAAGACGACCAAGCCGGCGGAGCGGCTCACGTTCGTACGGTCCGAGTTCCGTGCGCTGGGCAGGTCCGCGACGCCCGAGGCGTGCCAGGCGCTGGTCGACTCCATCGGCAGTGATCTGCGGGAGCTGGCGTCGGCGGTGTCCCAGCTGAGCGCGGACGTCGAGGGCACCATCGACGAGGCCGTCGTCGGCCGCTACTACACAGGTCGTGCCGAGGCCTCCAGTTTCAACGTCGCCGACCGGGCGGTGGAGGGCCGGGCTGCCGAGGCGCTGGAGGCGCTGCGCTGGTCCCTGTCGACGGGCGTCGCGCCCGTGCTGATCACCAGCGCGCTGGCCCAGGGCGTACGGGCGATCGGCAAGCTGTCCTCCGCGCGCGGCGGCCGGCCCGCCGACCTGGCCCGTGAGCTGGGCATGCCGCCGTGGAAGATCGACCGGGTGCGTCAGCAGATGCGCGGCTGGACCCCCCACGGGGTCGCCGTCGCCCTGCGGGCCGTGGCCGAGGCGGACGCGGGCGTCAAAGGCGGCGGCGACGACGCGGAGTACGCGTTGGAGAAGGCGGTCGTGACGATCGCGAGGGCGGCGCGGTCGCGCCGCTAGAAGCCCCGCCCTGCTCCCACCGCCCGGCCCTCGTCCCCTGCGCCGGCCCCTGCGCCGGCCCCTGCGCCGGCCCCTGCTCCCACCGCCCGGCCCTCGTCCCCTGCGCCGGCCCCTGCTCCCACCGCCCGGCCCTCATCCCCCGCGCCGGCCCCTGCTCCCACCGCCCGGCCCTCATCCCCCGCGCCGGCGCGACCGCCGGGTACGACGAAGGCCCCGGCCCGTGTCCTGGGGAAGGACAACGGCCCGGGGCCTTCGCTTCAAGCTCGGTGCGCCGCACCCGCGTGGCGAACGCAGGCCGCGTGCGGCGCGGAAGGTGCCGGTCAGGAGCGGATGAGAGGGCCCGCTGAGTCCGTCCCGGCGATCACATCAGTGAGCTCAGCCCTGCAGGGAGCCGACCTTGGCAGCCAGCGCCGACTTCTTGTTGGCGGCGGCGTTCTTGTGGATGACACCCTTGGAGACAGCCTTGTCGAGCTGACGGGAAGCGTCGCGGACGGCCACGTTGGCCTTCTCGACGTCACCCGCGGCGACGGCCTCACGGGCCTTGCGGATCGCGGTCTTGAGCGACGACTTGACGGCCTTGTTGCGCAGGCGCGCCTTCTCGTTGGTCTTGTTCCGCTTGATCTGGGACTTGATGTTCGCCACGAAAGAGCCTTTTCAGGTTCGATGATTCTTTGAGGTTGCGTCCCGGCCCCCGTGACCCTGCGGGCTCGGGAGCCCCCGGGAGAGGGCATGAGACACAGCTGCTCAGGCTACCAGTCGCCCCGCGGGCGGCCCAAACCGGGCTCAGTCCCGCAACCGTGGGACCATGGAGCCTACGTATCGATCCGACATCGCCCCGAGCCGAGCCCGAGCCGAGCTCACCGACCCGGCGTCTGCCAAAGAATCAGGACCCTGCGTGCCCGCGACTCCTACCAACGTGCCCGAGCCGAGCCGTACCGACCCGGCTCTGATCCGCAACTTCTGCATCATCGCGCACATCGACCACGGCAAGTCGACCCTCGCCGACCGGATGCTCCAGCTGACCGGCGTGGTCGAGCAGCGGCAGATGCGCGCTCAGTATCTCGACCGGATGGACATCGAGCGCGAGCGTGGCATCACGATCAAGTCCCAGGCGGTCCGTCTGCCCTGGGCGCCCACAGAGGGCGAGGACGAGGGGAAGACCCACATCCTCAACATGATCGACACCCCCGGGCACGTCGACTTCACGTACGAGGTGTCCCGGTCCCTGGCCGCCTGTGAGGGCACGATCCTGCTCGTCGATGCCGCTCAGGGCATCGAGGCCCAGACCCTCGCCAATCTGTACCTGGCGATGGAGAACGACCTCGCGATCGTCCCGGTCCTCAACAAGATCGACCTGCCGGCCGCCCAGCCGGAGAAGTTCGCCGAGGAGCTGGCCAACCTGGTCGGCTGCGACCCGGACGACGTGCTCAGGGTGTCCGCCAAGACCGGGCTCGGTGTGGAGGCGCTGCTCGACCGCGTCGTCCGTGAGGTTCCCCCTCCGGTCGGCGTCGCCGACGCCCCCGCCCGCGCGATGATCTTCGACTCGGTCTACGACTCCTACCGTGGTGTCGTGACGTATGTGCGTGTGATCGACGGCCAGCTCAACAAGCGTGAGCGCATCCGGATGATGTCCACCGGCGCCACGCACGAGCTGCTCGAGATCGGCACCAACTCGCCCGAGATGCTTCCGGCCGACGGTCTCGGCGTCGGCGAGGTGGGCTACCTCATCACCGGTGTGAAGGATGTCCGCCAGTCCAAGGTCGGTGACACGATCACCAGCCTGCACAAGGGCGCCACCGAGGCGCTCGGCGGCTACAAGGACCCGAAGCCGATGGTGTTCTCGGGCCTCTATCCGCTGGACGGTTCCGACTATCCGGAGCTGCGCGACGCCCTGGACAAGCTCCAGCTCAACGACGCCGCCCTGGTCTACGAGCCGGAGACGTCCGCGGCTCTCGGCTTCGGCTTCCGTGTCGGCTTCCTCGGCCTGCTGCACCTGGACGTGATCCGCGAGCGGCTCGAGCGTGAGTTCGGTCTCGACCTGATCGCCACGGCCCCCAATGTGGTCTACCGCGTGACCATGGAGGACGGTACCGAGCACACGGTCACCAACCCGAGCGAGTTCCCCGAGGGCAAGATCAACGACGTGCACGAGCCTGTCGTGCGGGCCACGATCCTCGCGCCCAGCGAGTTCATCGGCTCGATCATGGAGCTCTGCCAGACCCGCCGCGGCACCCTCCTCGGCATGGACTATCTCTCCGAGGACCGGGTCGAGATCCGCTACACCCTGCCCCTCGCGGAGATCGTCTTCGACTTCTTCGACCAGCTGAAGTCCAAGACGCGCGGCTACGCCTCCCTCGACTACGAGCCCACCGGCGAGCAGGCCTCCAGCCTCGTCAAGGTCGACATCCTGCTCCACGGCGACAAGGTGGACGCCTTCTCGGCGATCACCCACAAGGACGCCGCGTACGCCTACGGTGTGCGTCTCGTCGCCAAGCTGCGCGAGCTCATCCCACGGCAGGCGTTCGAGGTGCCCATCCAGGCGGCCATCGGCTCCCGGGTCATCGCCCGCGAGACCATCCGCGCCATCCGCAAGGACGTCCTCGCCAAGTGCTACGGCGGTGACATCTCCCGCAAGCGGAAGCTGCTGGAGAAGCAGAAGGAAGGCAAGAAGCGGATGAAGATGGTCGGCTCCGTGGAGGTCCCGCAGGAGGCCTTCATCGCGGTACTGTCCAGCGACGAGGGTGGCAAGAGCAAGAAGTAGCCGGCGCGTCACCGTGCGTACCGCACCTGCCGGAGGGGAGTGTCCGGTACGCGCACCGCTCACTCCGGAAAGCGCCCGCCTGTGCCGTGACGGGCGCTTTTCGGTCTTCCGGCACCCGCCTCGGACTTAGGTGTCATATGCACCGATCCGGCGCTCCAGTGCATGGACCTGCGCTCCGTTCGTTATGAAGCGGCAGCCCGAAGGCCCTTACGCCCCAGTCGAACGCGCTCTACCCTGATCACGGCTCGATGGTTACTCGCCAGTTAAACAACCAGCCAGTCGTGCAGTGCTGCCGCAGGCCCGGAGGACGTCGTGAGTGAAACCCAGACCCAGATCGAGAATCGGCCACCTTCGGTGGCCACCCTCTTCGCCGAGCGCGTGGCGGCCACGCCGAACGGCGAGGCCTACCGCTACCCGGTGCCCCGGGCCTCGGGCACGGGGCCGGACGACTGGAAATCGCTGACCTGGGGGCAGGCCGCCGAGCGGGTCTACGCCGTCGCGGCCGGACTGATCGACCTCGGGGTGAACCCCGAGGAGCGGGTCGCGCTCGCGTCCTCCACCCGGGTCGAGTGGATCCTCGCCGACCTCGGCGTGATGTGCGCCGGCGGCGCCACGACCACGATCTACCCGTCGACCAACGCGGAGGAGTCGGCGTACATCCTCGCCGACTCCGAGAGCCGGGTGCTGATCGCCGAGGACGTGGCCCAGCTGGCCAAGGCGCGCGAGAAGCGCGGCGAACTGCCCGAGCTCAAGCATGTGGTCGTCTTCGACGCGACCGGCCTGGAGCCCGACGCGAGCGAGCCGGAGGGATGGGTCCTCACCCTCGCCGATCTCGAGGCGCGCGGTGCGAAGTATCTGAAGGCCAACCCGTCGGCCGTCGAGGAGCGGGTGGCGGCGATCACCGCCGACCAGTTGGCGACGCTGATCTACACCTCCGGCACCACCGGCCGCCCCAAGGGCGTGCGGCTGCCGCACGACAACTGGTCCTACATGGCGAAGGCAATCGCCTCGACCGGCCTGGTCACCACGGACGACGTGCAGTACCTGTGGCTGCCGCTGGCCCATGTCTTCGGCAAGGTGCTGACCTCCGGCCAGATCGAGGTCGGCCACGTCACGGCGGTCGACGGCCGGGTCGACAAGATCATCGAGAATCTGCCGGTCGTCCAGCCGACGTACATGGCGGCCGTGCCGCGCATCTTCGAGAAGGTCTACAACGGAGTCGCGGCCAAGGCGCGGGCCGGCGGCGGCGCCAAGTACAAGATCTTCCAGTGGGCGGCCGGCGTCGCGCGTGAGTACGCCAAGGTCACCCAGGACAACTTCCGCCGCACGGGCAACGCCTCGGCCCCCTTCGCCCTCAGCGCCAAGCACAAGGTCGCCGACGCGCTCGTCTACTCCAAGCTGCGCGAGGCCTTCGGCGGGCGGCTGCGCGCCGCGGTCTCCGGCTCCGCCGCGCTCGCGCCCGACATCGGCTACTTCTTCGCCGGCGCCGGCATCCACATCCTCGAGGGCTACGGCCTCACCGAGTCCAGCGCCGCCTCCTTCGTCAATCCCGGCGAGGCCTACCGCACCGGCACCGTCGGCAAGCCGGTCCCGGGCTGCGAGGTGCGCATCGCCGACGACGGCGAGATCCTGCTCCGCGGCCCCGGCATCATGCAGGGCTACCACAACCTCCCGGAGAAGACGGCCGAGGTCCTCGAGTCCGACGGCTGGTTCCACACCGGCGACATCGGCGAGCTCTCGGCCGACGGCTACCTGCGCATCACGGACCGCAAGAAGGACCTGATCAAGACCTCCGGCGGCAAGTACATCGCGCCGGCCGAGGTCGAGGGGCAGTTCAAGGCGGTGTGCCCGTTCGTCTCCAACATCCTGGTGCACGGCGCGGACCGTAACTTCTGCACCGCGCTGATCGCCCTGGACGAGCCGACGATCCTCGGCTGGGCGGAGGAGAACGGCCTGGGTGGCAAGTCCTACGCCGAGGTCGTCGCGTCCCCGCAGGCCGAGCAGCTCGTCGAGGGCTATGTGAAGCGCCTCAACGAGGGCCTGCAGCGCTGGCAGACCATCAAGAAGTTCCGCCTGCTCCCGCGTGACCTGGACATCGAGCACGGCGAGCTGACGCCCAGCCTCAAGCTCAAGCGGCCCGTCGTGGAGCGGGAGTACAAGCACCTCATCGACGAGATGTACACGGGGTCCCGCGAGGCGTAGCGGGGACCGTCAGCACGACCGGGCGGAAGCGCGGGACCGGTGCCGGACGGGTCGGGCGGGGAGAAGGCGCCCGGCCTGAACCGGAGGCCGTCCCGCCGCTTCCGCCTGCGCTTTTCAGCCCTTCCTGCCTGTTCGTTCCACCGACTTCGGTGACTCCGTGCTTATGGGCGCCCTCTGTCTGTCACTCTGTCGGTGTCATAAGCGGCGCACGCCAGCACCGACCAGGAGCCGCAGGTGGTGTCCCTTCCGATGCAGCGCGAATCCGGCAACCGATCGACTCCCGTGTGGCCGGCACGGGCCGACCCCAGGCTGGTCGCGCGGACCAGCCTGCCCGGCAACCTTCTGGCACCGGCCGCCGCGCGCCGCTTCGTGCGCGACGCGCTCGCGGACTGGACCGGTCTCGGGTTCCTGGCCGGCGACCCGTGCGCCGACCGGCTGGCCGACGACGCGGCCGTGGTCGTCAGCGAGCTCGTCACCAACGCCGTCGTGCACGCGGGTACCGCGGCGGAACTGCTCTGCCGGTTCGAGGAGTCCACGCCCGAGGAGCCCGCCGCGCTGGTGGTCGAGGTCTCCGACCATCATCCCGGCAGCCCCGTGACCAGCGGCCCGCACAGCGCCGACCAGTCCGGCACCCCCGACTACGGGCGCGGCCTGCATCTGGTCGCCGCCCTCTCCGAGCGCTGGGGCGTCACCTTCCACGCCGCCCTCAAGACCGTCTGGGCGCGCGTGCCCCTCGACGGCCGCGACGTCCGCCCCGCGGCTGCCGCCGTCCTCGCCCCGGCCGTGGGCCGGGGCACCGCGCGCGGCACGGAGGCGTACGAGCCGGGGCGCGGCGGGCGCGACGACCTGGACTGGGTGAGCCGGGGTGCGCCCGCCTTCCTCGCGGAGGCGTCCGACCTTCTCGCCGGACAGCTGGACGAGGACATGGTCGCGGCGCTGGCAGGACCGCTGCTGGTGCCGCGGCTCGTCGACCGGTGCGCGATCTGGCTCGCGGCGGGGACGGAGGGGCACGGCCGGAGTGGCGGGGGCCGCGAGGCCGGAGCGGCATCGAGACTCGTGGGCGTATGGCACAGCGACGAGTCCCGGGTGGAGACGTTGCGCGAGGCCCTGGGCAAGGAGCCGCCCGTCCTGCCCGACGCCTCCGCAGGGGGCCCGGTGCCGGTGGCCTGGCCGGAACAACCGGTGGCGTCGGACGACCCGCCGATGTCGGGGGAACCGCCCATGACTGCCCTGAGCCTTGCCGAGCTCGGGCAGCGGCAGCACCCGGACCGGCTCGTCGAGGTCCGCGAAGGAACGGCGACCGCCCTGGCCTATCCGCTCGCCGTCGCCGGCCGCCGCCTCGGGGTGCTGCTCGTCGCGCAGAACGGCCCCGAGCACGTGTGTGCCGAAGTCGCCGCGCTCGTCGAGGACTTCGCCCGGCGCGTCACCCTGGCCGTCAGCGCCGCACGCCAGTACACCCGTCAGGCCACCATCAGCCGGGTGCTCCAGCGCGGTCTGCTGCCCAGCAAAGTGGGGCAGATCCCCGGCGTCGACACGTTCCTCGTCTACGAGCCGAGCGACGACGGCGTCGCCGGAGGCGACTTCTACGACGTCTTCCCCGCCGGATCCGGCGGCCGGTGGTGTTTCATGCTCGGCGACGTCCAGGGCAGCGGCCCCGAGGCCGCGGTCGTCACCGGCCTGGCCAGGCCCTGGCTGCGGCTCCTCGCACGGGAGGGGTATGCGGTCGGCCAGGTGCTGGACCGGCTCAACGGCCTGCTGCTCGACGACGCGATGGAAGCGGCGGAAGCTGCGGCGGCCATGCTGGTCACCGGCGGGCACGGGCCGGGTCTGCCCGACGGGCAGCACTCACGGTTCCTGTCGCTGCTCTACGGAGAGGTGGTGCCCTCTCCGTACGGTGAGGGTGGCGCCCGGTGCACCCTCGCGAGCGCCGGACACCCGCTGCCCCTGCTGCTGCGCCCCGACGGCACGGTGCGCGCCCTGGCGGAGCCGCAGGTACTGCTCGGGGTCGTCGACGACGTCGCGTACCAGAGCCACACCTTCCGCCTCGAGCCCGGCGACACGCTGCTGTGCGTGACCGACGGCGTGACGGAGCGGCGCTCCGGGCCTCGGATGTTCGACGACGAGGACGGGCTGGCGGCGGTGCTCTCCGGCTGCGCCGGTCTCACGGCGCAAGGCGTCGCGGAGCGGATCAGGGGGGCGGTGCACGCGTTCGGGCCGACGCCGCCGGGAGACGATCTGGCGCTGCTGGTGCTCCAGGCAGGGGCAGGCAGGGCGAACGGGCCGGGAGCAGAACAGGTGCCCTCCTGAGTGACGGACAATGGGGGGCATGCCTTCCGTACTGCCCGACGGCGAACCCATGCCCGAGGACGGCGCACTGCCCGCGTCCGCCCTCCACGCCGCCGGAGACCGGCCTCTCGCCTTCTACCTGCACGTGCCGTACTGCGCGACGCGCTGCGGCTACTGCGACTTCAACACCTACACCGCCACCGAGCTGCGCGGCTCGGGCGGTGTGCTCGCCTCCCGCGACAACTACGCCGAGACCCTCGCCGACGAGATCCGCCTCGCCCGCAAGATCCTCGGCGACGACCCGCGTCGGGCACGGACGGTGTTCGTCGGCGGCGGCACGCCCACGCTGCTGGCCGCAGATGATCTCGTACGGATGCTGGACGTGGTCCGCCAGGAGTTCGGCCTCGCCGACGACGCGGAGATCACGACGGAGGCGAACCCGGAGTCCGTCGATCCGGCCTATCTGGCGGCTCTGCGGGAGGGCGGCTTCAACCGGATCTCGTTCGGCATGCAGAGCGCCCGGCAGCATGTGCTGAAGGTGCTCGACCGCACCCACACCCCCGGCCGGCCCGAGGCATGCGTCGGTGAGGCACGGGCTGCGGGCTTCGACCACGTGAATCTCGACCTGATCTACGGCACCCCCGGCGAGAGCGACGACGACTGGCGCGCCTCGCTGGAGGCGGCGGTGGGCGCCGGGCCGGACCATGTCTCGGCGTACGCGCTGATCGTCGAGGAGGGCACCCGGCTGGCCCGCCGGATCCGGCGCGGCGAGGTGCCGATGACCGACGACGACGTCCACGCCGACCGCTATCTGATCGCCGACGAGGTGCTCGGCTCGGCCGGCTTCGACTGGTACGAGGTCTCCAACTGGGCCACCACCGAGGCCGGCCGGTGCCTGCACAACGAGCTGTACTGGCGCGGCGCCGACTGGTGGGGCGCCGGTCCCGGGGCGCACAGCCATGTCGGTGGCGTGCGCTGGTGGAACGCCAAGCATCCCGGCGCGTACGCGGCGGCGCTGGCGGAAGGCCGCTCACCGGGCGCCGGCCGCGAGATCCTGACCGACGAGGACCGCCGTGTCGAGCGGATCCTCCTGGAGCTGCGGCTGCGGGAAGGCGTCCCGCTGGAGCTGCTGCGGGAGGCGGGCCTCGCCGCGGCGGGACGGGCGCTCGCCGACCGGCTGCTGGAGCCCGTGCCGTACGAGGAGGGCCGCGCGGTCCTCACGCTGCGGGGACGGCTGCTCGCGGACGGGGTGGTGCGGGACCTGGTGGACTGATCACCCCGGCGGGTGAATCGCTGCGGAACGGCGGTTCGCTCCCTACCCTGATTCGTAGGCTGCCGCTCAAAGACCGCGGCGGAAGTGGAGGGCCACGGAGATGACCGCTGTGGATGATCACCGGATGACCGAGTTCTTCGAGAGCCTTGAGGTTCCTGAGGGGGTCAAGATCGAACTCCTCAGGGGGGAAATCGTGATGATGGCGGGGCCGGATCTGGTCCACAACCTCATCGTGCAGTCTGTTCAGGACGCGATTCCCCGCGATCGCTGGCACCGGTTGCAGACCCAGGACATCGATCTCCTCCGAGAGGGCAGCGAGCCGCAACCCGACCTGGTCGTACTGGACCGGGACGCGGCTCCCGCATCCGGGCGGCTGCTGCCTTCCGCCATCGTCACGATGCTCGTCGAGGTGGTGTCCAAGACGAGCAAGCTCCGTGACTACGTGACCAAGCGGTCGATCTACGCTGCTGGGGGGGTGTCTACGTACCTGATCATCGATCCCTTCGCCGGCAAGTGCGTGGTGCTGACCGAACCCGGCGGCATCGGTGAGCAGGCCGACTACCGTGCGGAGCGAACCAGCAAGTTCGGGGAGCCGGTCCCCCTCGATGCCCTTGGGCTGACGCTCGACACTTCAGATTTCGGTACCCTGCCGAACGTTACGAAGGCGCCGTGACGAAGTCGATCAGCTCCTCCACCTGCCCCAGCAGTGACGGCTCCAGATCCTTGTAGCTCGTCACCCCGGACAGGATGTGCTGCCAGGCCGCGCCCGTGTTCTCCGGCCAGCCCAGCGCCCGGCAGACGCCCGTCTTCCAGTCCTGGCCCCGCGGCACCCTCGGCCATGCCGGGATGCCCACGGAGGACGGCTTCACCGCCTCCCAGACGTCGATGTACGGATGGCCCACCACCAGCACGTGCGGGCCGGTGACCGAGGCCGCGATCCGGGACTCCTTCGAGCCCTCGACGAGGTGGTCCACCAGGACGCCGAGGCGGGCGTTCGGGCCGGGGGCGAAGTCGGTGACGACCGCGGGCAGGTCGTCGATGCCCTCCAGGTACTCCACGACCACGCCCTCGATGCGCAGGTCGTCGCCCCATACCCGTTCCACCAGCTCCGCGTCGTGTCGCCCCTCCACGTAGATGCGGCCCGCACGGGCGACCCTGGCCCGGGCGCCGGGGACGGCGATGGAGCCGGAGGCCGTACGGGACGGACGACTCGGAGCCTTGGGCGCGGGGCGGACCAGGGTCACCACCTGGCCCTCCAGCAGGAAGCCGCGCGGCTCCAGCGGGAAGACCCGGTGCTTGCCGAAGCGGTCCTCGAGGGTGACCGTCCCCGCCTCGCACCGGATCACCGCGCCGCAGAAGCCTGTCGCCACCTCCTCGACGACCAGGTCGGGGTCCGCAGGGACCTCGGGGGCGGGCTTCGACCGCTTCCACGGCGGTGTGAGATCAGGGCTGTAGCTGCGCATTCGCACGACGATACGGCCGGCCGCCCTACGACACGCCGAAACGAGCTGCCAGCGCATCCCGTTGAGCCCGCACGAACCCCGCGTCCACCGCCGCCCCGTGTCCGGGCACGTACAGGGCGTCCTCGCCGCCGAGCGAGAGAAGCCGCTCGAGTGCCGCGGGCCAGCGGGACAAGATGGCGTCCGGGCCGGCCTGCGGCTCACCGGACTCCTCCACGAGGTCGCCGCAGAAGACCACCTCCGGCTTGCCCGGCACCAGCAGCGCCAGGTCGTGGCCGGAGTGGCCGGGGCCGACGTTGGCCAGTAGTACCTGGCGTCCCCCCAGCTCCAGCGTCCACTCGCCGCACACGCTGTGCTGCGGGGGCACCAGCAGGTCGGCGGCCTCCGCCGCGTCGTCCGGTGCGACTCCGTGCCGCACCGCGTCGGCGCGGATCACGTCCCGGTCCCGCCGCAGCAGCGCGTCCATGCCCACCGCGCCGTAGACCTCAGCCCCCGCGAAGGCCGCCGTGCCCAGCACATGGTCGAAATGGGGATGGCTCAGTGCGATGTGCGTCACCCGCCGGATCCGTCGGCCCCGCAGGCCACCGAGCAGAGCCTGCACCTCGGCCCGTACCTCGGCGCCCTCGCGGACCGTGGAGCCGCTGTCGAACAGCAGCACCGCGTCCTCGCCGACGACCAGACCGACGGTCGCGTCCCAGCGGGGCATACGGCGACGGCCGACCCCGTCGGCCAGTCGTTCCCAGCCGAGGTCTTCCCAACTGACGTCCATGCGGCGACGCTATCCGCAACACGTTCGCATCGACCTTGGCGGGCCCCTGACACAGCGTGTCCGACCGCACGGTCGGCCACCCTTGCTACCCCCGTACCCGGCGGCCGTACACTGGCCGGGGGAATGCTGGCACTCGGGCGCACCGAGTGCCAAGCCACACACGAGGAACCACAGATGGAGGTGCGCACGAATGCTCAGCGAACGCAGGCTCGAGGTGCTGCGCGCCATCGTCCAGGACTATGTCGGCACCGAGGAGCCCGTCGGCTCCAAGGCGCTCACCGAGCGGCACCAGCTCGGCGTCTCCCCGGCCACCGTCCGCAACGACATGGCCGTGCTGGAGGAGGAGGGGTTCATCGCCCAGCCTCACACCAGCGCCGGCCGGATTCCCACGGACAAGGGGTACCGGCTGTTCGTCGACCGGCTGGCAGGCGTCAAGCCGCTGTCGTCGCCCGAGCGCCGCGCCATCCAGAACTTCCTGGACGGGGCGGTCGACCTCGACGACGTCGTGGGCCGTACGGTGCGGCTGCTGGCGCAGCTGACCCGGCAGGTCGCCGTCGTCCAGTACCCGTCGCTGACGCGGTCCACGGTCCGGCATGTGGAGCTCCTCTCCCTCGCGCCCGCCCGACTGATGCTCGTGCTGATCACGGACACCGGCAGGGTCGAGCAGCGCATGATCGACTGCCCCGCGCCGTTCGGCGACACCTCGCTCGCGGACCTGCGGGCCCGGCTCAACAGCCGGGTCGTGGGACGCCGCTTCGCGGATGTGCCGAAGCTGGTGCAGGACCTTCCCGAATCGTTCGATCACGAGGACCGCGGCACCGTCTCCGTGGTGCTCTCCACGCTGCTCGAGACCCTGGTCGAGGAGACCGAGGAGCGGCTCGTGATCGGCGGCACCGCCAATCTGACCCGCTTCGCGCACGACTTCCCGCTGACCATCCGGCCGGTGCTGGAGGCGCTGGAGGAGCATGTGGTGCTTCTCAAACTGCTCGGCGAGGCGAAGGAATCGGGCGGCATGGGCATGACCGTACGGATCGGTCATGAGAACGCCCACGAAGGACTCAACTCCACGTCCGTGGTCGCTGTCGGCTACGGTTCGGGCGACGAGGCAGTTGCCAAACTCGGCGTGGTCGGACCGACCCGCATGGACTACCCCGGAACGATGGGAGCGGTACGCGCAGTGGCACGTTACGTCGGACAGATCCTGGCGGAGTCGTAAGTGGCCACGGACTACTACGCCGTACTCGGCGTGCGCCGCGACGCATCGCAGGACGAGATCAAGAAGGCCTTCCGCCGCCTCGCGCGCGAACTCCACCCGGATGTGAACCCGGATCCGAAGACGCAGGAGCGCTTCAAGGAGATCAACGCCGCGTACGAGGTGCTCTCGGACCCGCAGAAGAAGCAGGTCTACGACCTCGGCGGAGACCCGCTCTCGCAGGCCGGAGGCGGCGGCGCGGGTGGCTTCGGCGCGGGTGGCTTCGGCAACTTCTCCGACATCATGGACGCGTTCTTCGGTACGGCCTCGCAGCGCGGGCCCCGCTCGCGTACGCGGCGCGGCCAGGACGCGATGATCCGTCTGGAGATCGACCTCAACGAGGCCGCCTTCGGCACGACCAAGGACATCCAGGTCGACACGGCCGTCGTCTGCACCACCTGCTCGGGTGAGGGCGCGGCGCCGGGGACCTCGGCGCAGACCTGTGACATGTGCCGCGGCCGCGGCGAGGTCTCGCAGGTGACGCGGTCGTTCCTCGGCCAGGTCATGACGTCGCGGCCGTGCCCGCAGTGCCAGGGCTTCGGCACGGTCGTGCCCACCCCGTGCCCGGAGTGCGCCGGCGACGGCCGCATCCGCTCGCGGCGGACGCTGACCGTGAAGATCCCGGCCGGTGTCGACAACGGCACGCGCATCCAGCTCGCCGGCGAGGGCGAGGTCGGCCCCGGCGGCGGCCCCGCGGGAGATCTGTACGTCGAGATCCACGAGGTCGCCCACCCCGTCTTCCAGCGGCGCGGCGACGACCTGCACTGCACGGTGACGATCCCCATGACGGCGGCGGCGCTGGGCACGAAGTGCCCGCTGGAGACGCTCGACGGCATCGAGGAGGTCGACATCCGGCCGGGCACCCAGTCGGGGCAGTCGATCCCGCTGCACGGGCGCGGCATCACGCACCTGCGCGGTGGCGGGCGCGGCGACCTGATCGTGCACGTGGAGGTCACGACGCCGACGAAGCTGGATCCGGAGCAGGAGCGGCTGCTGCGGGACCTGGCGAAGCTGCGTGGCGAGGAGCGGCCGACGGGTCAGTTCCAGCCGGGGCAGCAGGGGCTGTTCTCGCGCCTGAAGGACGCGTTCAACGGGCGCTAGTGCTGTGACCGGAAAGGTTCACCGGCTCGCGACGCCCGGCACGACACCTCGCTGCGTTGTCGCATCACCCAAGTACATCCAGTACGCGGGAGATCCTCCGCCTTGCGATGCACCGCACCGGACGCCGCGAGCTTTCCGGCAAACCTTTCCGGCCACAGCACTAGCCTGGCGGGCGCGGCCGCTGCGGACCGTTTTCCAACCGGGCTCGCCCGGACCCGTACCGCGCTGCGCGCGGTGTCCTCAACCGCCGGAGGGGCTGGATTCCACGGCCTCCCCGGCGGTCGAGGCGCGGGACGGGCGCCGGGCCGCAGGGCCCGGACGGAGCCCGGTTCCGGGACGGGGTACCTCCCAGGCCGTCAGGCCGGACGAGGCGGGCGGGGCGAGGGACGAGCCCGCCGCAGGTGCCGCGCACACCCCGGAACGGGGGATTCGGCCGCCCGGCCGGGACGTGGCACGATGCCTGCATGTCCTCCGCGCTGACCGATCTCTGCCGTCATCCGATCGTGCAGGCCCCCATGGCAGGCGGCGCTTCCTGCCCGCAGCTGGTCGCGGCCGTCTCGGAGACCGGCGGGCTCGGGTTCCTCGCCGCCGGGTACAAGACGGCGGACGGGATGTACCAGGAGGTCAAACAGGTCCGCGGGCTCACCGCCCGTCCCTTCGGCGTCAATCTGTTCATGCCGCAGCCCGGCACCGCCGACCCCGCCGCCGTCGGTGTCTACCGGGATCAGCTGGCCGGTGAGGCCACGTGGTACGAGACCCCGCTGGGTGACGCCGACTCAGGTCGGGACGACGGCTACGACGCGAAGCTCGCCATACTGCTCGACGATCCCGTCCCCGTCGTCTCGTTCACCTTCGGCTGCCCTCCGCGCAGCGTGCTCGAGTCCTTCACCAAGGCGGGCACGTTCACCGTCGTCACCGTCACCACGCCCGAGGAGGCGCAGGCCGCGCAGTGGGCCGGCGCCGACGCCGTGTGTGTGCAGGGCATCGAGGCGGGCGGGCACCAGGGCACCCACCGGGACGACCCGGCGACCGACGGAGCCGGTCTGGGGCTGCTCGCGCTCCTCGAACTGGTCAAGGAATCCGTGCAGTTGCCTGTGATCGCGGCCGGGGGTCTGATGCGCGGCAGCCAGATCGCCGCGGTCCTGGCGGCGGGCGCGAGCGCCGCGCAGCTCGGCACGGCGTTCCTGGTGTGCCCGGAGTCGGCGGCGCACGCGCTGCACAAGCGGGCCCTGACCAATCCGCTGTTCGTACGGACCGAACTGACCCGCGCGTTCTCCGGGCGGCCCGCGCGGGGGCTGGTCAACCGGTTCATGCGGGAGCACGGGCCGTATGCCCCCGCCGCGTATCCCGAGGTGCATCACATGACGAGTCCGTTGCGCAAGGCCGCGGCCAAGGCGGGCGACGCACAGGGCATGGCGCTGTGGGCAGGGCAGGGCCACCGGCTGGCCCGCGAGATGCCCGCCGCCCAGCTGGTGGGGGTGCTCGCGGCCGAAACCGACTCGGCGCGGGCCGCGTTCGCGCTCGGCGGTGGTGTGCGATGACCGCTCCTGTTTTCCTCGTCGAGTCGCTCGAAGGCGTCGCTCCGGGCGCGGCCGTCACCCTGGACGGCCCCGAGGGCCGGCACGCCGTGTCCGTACGCAGGCTCCAGCCGGGTGAGGAGATCGTCCTCACCGACGGCCGGGGCCGCGGAGCCGCAGGCGCCGTCGTCTCGACGGAGGGCAAGGACCGTCTTGTCGTCGAGGTGCGCGACTGCCGTGAGGAGCCGGATCCGACGCCGCGCATCACCGTCGTGCAGGCGCTCCCGAAGGGCGACCGCGGCGAACTCGCCGTCGAGACCATGACCGAGACCGGTGCGGACGCGGTCGTCCCGTGGTCGGCGGCCCGTTGCATCACCCAGTGGAAGGGCGAACGCGGGGCCAAGTCGCTGGCCAAGTGGCGGGCGACGGCCCGTGAGGCGGGCAAGCAGTCGCGCAGGCTCCGCTTCCCCGAGGTCGCGGAGGCGTCGACGACCAAGCAGGTGGCGGCACTTCTGGCGGCGGCCGACTTCGCGGCGGTGCTCCACGAGGAGGGCGCACAGCCGCTGGCGACGGCCGATTTGCCGGCGGAGGGTTCCATCGTGCTGGTGGTCGGACCGGAGGGCGGGGTGTCGCCGGAGGAGCTGGCCGCCTTCGCCGAGGCGGGAGCGAAACCGTACCGGCTGGGCCGCAGCGTGCTGCGCACCTCCACGGCCGGTACGGCGGCGACGGCGCTGCTGCTGGGGCGCACCGGCCGCTGGTCCTGAACACCGGGTGCCGCCCAGTGGTGTGAACTGGCGTCAACCCCTCTTCTCCCGCAGGGGAGCCGGTGGCACTCTGCCACCATGACGGCGTCAAGACGCACCCTGCCCCTGCTCGCCGCCTGCGCGGCGGCGGTCGCCGGCGTCACCGCGTGCGAGCCGGTGGCCGGCGGGCTCAACTCCGCCGCGGTCGCCATCACCACGGACCGCACGGCGACCAGCACTCTCGAGCGGCTCACCTTCGACGTGGCCTGGTTCAGCTGTACCGCGAAGGCCGATGCCTCACCCGCGCCCGCGCCCGCGGCCTCCGGCACCCCCGCCGCGCCCCGCAGCGCCACCGTCGACTGCCAGGGAGAGACCGAATCCGGCCAGGACATCACCCTCACCGGCAAGGTGACCGAGGAGCGCGCCGGTAAGTGCGTCCGCGGTGACATGACCGCCAAGGTCGACAAGAAGGTCGTCTTCCAGGCGACCATGCTCGGCGACTGCGACGCCGCCACCCCGAGCAGCGCCCCGCCCCGGCCGGAACAGCCACGGCCCGGGCAGCCTCGGCCGACCGTCACCGTCACCGTCACGGAAACGGTGACCGCCGTTCCGGCCAAGTGATCCGAAACCCTCCCGACACGGCTCCCACCTGCCTAGGGTGACGGTGTGACGCACCCTGCCTACCTCCGGTATCCGCATCTGCACGGCGAGTTGATCGCCTTCACCGCCGAGGACGACGTCTGGGTCGCGCCGCTCGACGGCGGCCGGGCATGGCGCGTGAGCGCCGACAACATGCCCGTGAACCATCCCAGGATCTCGCCCGACGGCACACACGTCGCCTGGTCCTCGTACCGCGACGGCGCCCCCGAGGTCCACCTCGCCCCCGTCGACGGCGGCCTCTCGGACCGGCTCACCCACTGGGGCAGCAACAGGACTTCGGTGCGGGGATGGACCCCCGACGGCCGGGTGCTGGCGCTCACCACCCACGGTCAGGCGTCGCTGCGCCGCACCTGGGCGCACGCGGTGCCGCTCGACGGCGGACCCTCCGAGACCCTCCCGTACGGGCCGGTCGGCGCCGTCGCGTTCGGCGGCCCGCATACGCTGCTGCTGTCGGCCACCATGGGCCGCGAGGCCGCCGCCTGGAAGCGCTACCGCGGCGGCACGGCGGGCAAGTTGTGGATCGACCGGGACGGCGAAGGGGACTTCGCACGCCTCCACGAGGACCTCGACGGGAACATCGAGTACCCGCTGTGGGTGGGCGACCGCGTCGCCTTCCTCTCCGACCACGAGGGCGTCGGTGCTCTGTACTCCTCCCTGCCCGACGGCTCGGACCTGCGCCGCCACACCGGCGTCGACGGCTTCTACGCACGCCACGCCGCCACCGACGGCACCCGCGTCGCCTACGTCGGTGCGGGCGAGCTGTGGATCGTCGATGACCTGGACGGCGCCGAGCCGCGCCGCCTCGACATCCGGCTCGGCGGGCAGCGCACCGACCTGCAGCCCCGGCCCGTGGACGCCGACCACGACTTCGGCGCGGCGGCCCCCGATCACACGGGCCGGGGCAGCGCCGTGGAGATCCGGGGCGGCATCCACTGGGTCACCCACCGCGAGGGCCCGGCGCGTTCGCTCGCCACCGAGCCCGGGGTACGGGCCAGGCTGCCGCGCACCTTCCGGGCCGACGGCGAACAGCACGTCGTCTGGGTGACCGACGCGGAGGGTGACGACGCCCTGGAGTTCGCACCCGCCACCGGCACCGCGGCCGGCGCCACCCCGCGCCGGCTCGCCGCGGGCCGGCTCGGCCGCGTACTGAGCCTGGCCGTCGCCCCCGACGGCAGCCGGGCCGCCGTCGCCTCGCACGACGGCCGGGTGCTGCTCGTCGAACGCGAGACGGGCGAAGTGCGCGAGGTCGACCGCAGCGAGCACGGCGACGCCGACGGTCTCGTCTTCTCGCCCGACTCGGCCTGGCTCGCCTGGTCGCACCCCGGCCCCAACCCGCTGCGGCAGATCAAACTCGCCAACACGGGTGATCTGACCGTCTCCGAGGCCACGCCGCTGCGTTTCGCCGACTTCCAGCCCGCCTTCACCCTCGACGGCAAGCACCTCGCGTTCCTGTCGGAGCGGGCCTTCGACCCCGTCTACGACGCGCACGTCTTCGACCTGGCCTTCGTCGGCGGCTGCCGGCCGCATCTGATCACCCTGGCCGCGGCCACGCCCTCGCCGTTCGGGCCGCAGCGGCACGGCCGGGCCTTCGACGCTGACAAGGACGGCTCCTCGGAGCAGGAGGAGGGCGCGGCGCCCGTCACCCGTATCGACCTCGACGGGCTCGCGGACCGCATAGTGCCCTTCCCCGTCGAGGCCGCCAGCTACTCGGGTCTGCGTGCTGCCAAGGACGGCCTGCTGTGGCTGCGCCACCCACTGCGCGGCGTCCTCGGCGCAGGCCGCGCCACGCCGGACGCACCGGGGCCGAAGACCACCCTGGAGCGATACGACCTGGGACAGCAGCGGGTCGAGGAACTCTCCTCCGACGCGTCCTACTTCCGCGTCACCGGCGACGGCAAGCGGGTCCTGCTGTGCACCGGCGGCAAGCTCAAGGTCGTCCCCAGCGACCGTGACGTCTCGCACGACGACAACGACAACGACGGCGGCGCGAGCGTCACCGTCGACCTGTCCCGGGTGCGCCGCAGCGTCGAACCGGCGGCCGAGTGGCGGCAGATGTACGCCGAGGCCGGCCGGCTGATGCGCGACCATTTCTGGCGGCCGGACCTGGGCGGCGTCGACTGGGACGGGGTCCTCGAGCGCTACCGGCCCGTCCTCGACCGGGTCGCCACCCATGACGACCTGGTCGACCTGTTGTGGGAGGTCCAGGGCGAGCTGGGGACCTCGCACGCCTATGTCATGCCGTACGGCGGCCACGGCGACGCGTCCACCCGGCAGGGGCTGCTCGGCGCGGACATCTCCCGTACGGACGAGGGCACATGGCGCATCGATCGCATCCTGCCGTCAGAGACCTCCGACCCGAACGCGCACTCGCCGCTCGCCGCGCCGGGTGTCGCCCTGCGCGCCGGCGACACACTGCTCGCCGTCGACGGCCGGCCCGTCGACGAGGTCAGGGGACCGGGGCCGCTGCTCGTCGGCGCGGCCGGCAAGCCCGTCGAACTGACCGTGTCCCCGGCGGGCGGCGGCGACCCGCGGTACGCGGTCGTCGTCCCCCTCGCCGACGAGGAACCCCTGCGCTACCACGCGTGGGTCGCCGGCCGCCGCGCCTACGTCCACGAGCAGTCCGGCGGCCGCCTCGGCTATCTGCACGTCCCCGACATGCAGGCCCCCGGCTGGGCCCAGATCCACCGCGACCTGCGGGTCGAGGTGGCACGGGAGGGGCTGGTCGTGGACGTACGGGAGAACCGCGGCGGCCACACGTCGCAGCTGGTCGTCGAGAAACTGGCCCGGCGGATCGTCGGCTGGGACCTGCCGCGAGGAATGCAGCCGTCCAGCTACCCGCTCGACGCGCCGCGCGGTCCGGTCGTCGCTGTCGCCAACGAGTTCTCCGGGTCCGACGGCGACATCGTCAACGCGGCGATCAAGGCGCTAGGCATCGGGCCCGTCGTCGGCACGCGCACGTGGGGCGGCGTCGTGGGCATCGACAGCCGCTACTCGCTGGTCGACGGGACGCTGGTCACCCAGCCGAAGTACGCGTTCTGGCTGGAGGGTTACGGATGGGACGTGGAGAACCGGGGCGTCGACCCGGACGTCGAGGTCGTCACGGCCCCCCAGGACCACGCGGCCGGCCGTGACCCGCAACTGGACGAGGCGATCCGCATGGCGCTGGAGTCCCTGTCCCAAACGCCGGCGAAGCAACCGCCGACGCTCCCGTAGCGCGGCGCTGTCTCTACCGGCCCGGGGCTCGTCGGCCATGGGAGGCCCGGCCCTTGCCCGGCGCAGGCCGGCCCTTGCCGGGGGCTGGCCCGTCCCGGGTGCCCGGCCCGGCGTCGCACGACCGGCCCTGCCCGGCCCTTGCCCGCCCCGGGCACCTCCCGCCCCGGGTACCCGTGCCCGGGAGGGGCCGGTCGCCGATACGATGCGTGTGGAAGTCGTCGGAGTGCGAGGAGGGCCCGGGAATGGCCGGTGAACCGCAGGCGGACTGCCTGTTCTGCAAGATCGTCGCCGGGGAGGTGCCCGCCACCGTCGTGCGGGAGACGGAGACCACCGTCGCCTTCCGCGACATCAATCCCCAGGCCCCCACCCACGTCCTCGTCATCCCCAAGGCGCACTACGCGGACGCCGCCGACCTCGCCGCCCGCGCACCGCAGCTCGCCGCCGACGTGCTGCGGGAGGCCGGGCAGGTCGCCGCCGACGACAAGGTGGTCGAGAGCGGGTACCGAGTCGTCTTCAACACCGGTGCCGGGGCCGGGCAGACCGTCTTCCACGCCCACGCACACGTGCTCGGAGGCCGCGGCCTCGAATGGCCCCCGGGATAGTCCGCCTTGTCCGTACGGGAACTCGTGGTGCTGGGCACCGCCAGCCAGGTGCCGACCCGGCACCGCAACCACAACGGCTATCTGCTCCGCTGGGACGGCGAGGGGCTGCTCTTCGACCCCGGCGAGGGCACGCAGCGCCAGATGCTCCGCGCCGGCGTGTCCGCGCACGACATCAACCGGATCTGCGTCACCCACTTCCACGGTGACCATTCCCTCGGTGTCGCCGGGGTGATCCAGCGGATCAACCTCGACCAGGTGCCGCATCCGGTGTCCGCGCACTATCCGAAGAGCGGGCAGCGCTTCTTCGACCGGTTGCGGTACGCGACGGCGTACCGCGAGACGGTGAGGCTCGTCGAGGCGCCGGTCCCGGTCGCCGCCGACGGCGTCGTCGCGCGGACCGGCGCGTACACCCTGTACGCGCACAAGCTCTCGCATCCGGTGGAGTCGTTCGGCTATCGCCTCGTCGAGCCGGACGGCCGCCGGATGCTGCCGCAGAAGCTGGCGGCGCACGGCATCGCGGGCCCGGACGTGGGGCGGATCCAGCGGGAGGGCATGCTCGGCGGGGTGTCCCTGGACGACGTGAGCGAGGTCCGCAGGGGTCAGCGTTTCGCGTTCGTGATGGACACCCGGCTCTGCGAGGGCGTCCACGTGCTCGCGGAGGGCTGCGACATGCTGGTCATCGAGTCGACGTTCCTCGACGAGGACAGCCATCTGGCGACCGAGCACGGGCATCTGACGGCGGGCCAGGCGGGCGGCGTGGCCCGGGACGCGGGCGTACGCCATCTCGTCCTCACGCACTTCTCCCAGCGCTACACCGACGCCGCCGCGGACTTCGAGCGGCAGGCCAGGGCCGCGGGGTTCGACGGCGAGGTGACCGTCGCAAGGGACCTGTGGCGCATCCCGATGCCCAAACGGTCCTGAGGCCGCCGCGGCCTAGGATGGGGCCATGGTCATGCACCTCCCCAAGGCCGAACTCCACCTTCATGTCGAAGGCACCCTCGAGCCCGAGCTCGCCTTCGAGCTCGCCGCGCGCAACGGTGTCACGCTGCCCTTCGCGGACACCGAAGAGCTGCGCCGGGCCTATCTGTTCAAGGATCTGCAGTCGTTCCTCGACCTGTACTACGGGTTGATGGCCGTGCTGCGCACCGAGGACGACTTCGCGGATCTGGCCGACGCGTATCTGGAGCGGGCCGCCGCGCAGGGCGTGCGGCATGCGGAGATCTTCTTCGACCCGCAGGCGCACACCACCAGGGGCGTGTCGATGGGCACGGTCGTGGAGGGGCTCGGCCGTGTGCTCGACCGGTCCGAGGAGCGGTACGGCGTCTCCACCCGGCTGATCATGTGCTTCCTGCGCGACGAGTCCGCCCAGTCGGCGCTCGCGACGCTGGAGGCGGCGAAGCCGTATCTGCACCGGATCACCGGTGTGGGTCTCGACTCCGCGGAGGTGGGCCATCCGCCGTCGAAGTTCCGCGCGGTGTTCGAGGCGGCGGCGGCGCTCGGCCTGCGCAGAGTGGCGCACGCGGGCGAGGAGGGACCGCCCGCCTACATCGTGGAGGCGCTCGACGTCCTCGGCGTCGAGCGCGTCGACCACGGGCTGCGCTGCATGGAAGACGCGGGGCTGGTCGCACGGCTGGTGCGTGAGCGGATCCCGCTCACGCTGTGTCCGCTGTCCAACGTGCGGCTGCGCACCGTCGACGTGCTGGAGGACCATCCGCTGGCGCGGATGATGGACGCCGGCCTGATGTGCACGGTCAACTCGGACGACCCGGCGTACTTCGGTGGCTATGTGGGGGACACGTTCCACGCGGTGCACGAGGCGCTGGGGCTCGGGGACGAGCAACTGCGCGAGCTGGCCCGCAACTCGTTCCTGGCGTCGTTCCTGGACGACGACGAGGAGCGGCGGGCGCGCCTGCTGACCGAGGTTGAGGCGTACGAGTTCGAGCACGCCGGCTAGAAGCGGGTCGGGCCGGGAAGCGGGTCCGGCCCGGTCCGGACCCGCTCGTGGTGCGCTCAGCCGGCGGCCGGGCCCGTCCAGCCGGCCGGGACATGGGCGATGCGGACCCGCTGGGGGTGGTCTCCGACGGAGACGGTGGCGACCTTCTTGCCGGTGGCGAAGTCGATCGCGGTGACGGCGTCGGAGCCGCTCTCGGAGATGACACAGGACTTGCCGTCGCCGCTGACCGTCGCCCAGTAGGGCTTGGAAGCGGTCACCAGCGGGCTCTCCCGCAGGGTCGCGCGGTCGACGATGGTGGCGTAGTCGTCCATGGTTCCGGCGATGCAGAGCTTGTCACCCGCGGGGCTCATGGACATGCCGTGGTGCCGGGAGTCGTTGACCCACGTGGCGCGGTCCTCGCTGGTCGCGGGGTTCTTGGGGAGCGTCTTGGCCCTGGTGATCTTGTCCGCCGCCACGTCGTACTCGAGGAAGCCGTTGAAGAACGACACCTGGAAGTAGAGCTTCGACTCGTCCGGGGTGAAGGCGACGGGCCGGACCGAGTCGGAGAGGTCCTCGCGGCCGAAGGCGTCGAGCCGTTCGCGCATGTCGATGACCTTGACCTGCTGGAAGGTCTGCGCGTCGACGACGGTGATGCGGCGGTCGCCCTTGGTCCAGTCGAGCCACGGGGCGTCGAGCGCGGTGTTGACCTCACCGATCGACATGTTCCAGAGGTACCTGCCGCCGTCGGTGAAGACGTTCTCGTGCGGCTTGTCCCCGGTCTTGAACGACCCCATCTGCTCGCCGGTTTCGATGTCGAGGACGTGCACGGTGTTGGAGGTCGAGGCGGAGACGGCGACCCGCTTGCCGTCGGGGGAGACGGCCATGTGGTCGGAGCGGAAGCCGGAGACGGGGAAGCGCCAGTCGATCTTTCCGGTGGCGAGATCGATGGAGACGACGTCGGCGAAGCTGGGCCGGGAGACGACCATGGCGGAGCCGTCGGGCGTTGCGTACATGTCGTCGACGAACTGGTCGTGACCTTCGCCGGGGCCCTGGCGGATGCCGAGGAAGAAGGCCAGCTTGACGGGGTTGAGGTAGATCTCGGTGAGCCGCTGTTCCTTGTCGGGGATGACGTTGACCCGCCCGATCTTCGCGAAGTCGCCCCGGGCCTCGATGACATCGGCGGTCCCGTCCCAGTTGTTGCCGACGAACATCACCTCCCGCAGGCCGTCCGCGGCCCGGTCATCGACGCCCTGCGGCGCGGTCGCCGCCGACGCCGCGGACGCGGGGGCCGCCGCGGTTGCCGTCACCGAACCGGTCGCGGCGAGTGCCAGGGCGGCGACGACCGCACCCGCGGCCCGCCTGGTGCTGGATTGAGACATCGTCGTTCCTTCCACGGGGGCGTCCCGACAGCGGGCGCGCAGTCTGAAAACGGGTCCGTTCAGATTGGCTACTGGAAAGTAACGAGGAGTGGCAGGCTCCACAAGACTCCGGACGCGTTGAAAATGAGTCCGCGATCGACGAGGGAGGCACCAGTGGGCGGCAGGCTCAGACAGCCGACGGGCCGTTACGGGGGCCGGTCGGCAGAGGAACGGCAGGCCGAGCGCCGCCGGCGGTTCCTCGACGCCGGTCTGCTCCTCTTCGGCGACACCCCGGGCTACCGCGCGACGACCGTCGCGGCGCTGTGCGATGCGGCGGGGCTCTCCACACGGCAGTTCTACGAGGAGTTCCGGACGCTCGAGGACGTGCTGGCCGCGCTGCATCTCCAGGTCAACGACTGGGCCGAGCAGGCGGCGCTCGCCGCGCTCGCGGAGGCGGCCGACCTGCCGGTGGCGGAGCGGGCGACGGCGGTCTTCCGCGCGTACGCGGCCAATGTGACGGGCGATCCGCGGCGCATCCGGATCACGTTCATCGAGATCATCGGCGTCAGCCCGCAGATGGAGCGGCAGCGGCTCACCCGGCGCGCCCGCTGGGTCGACTTCATATGTGCGCAGGCCGAGGACGCCGTGCAGCGGGGAGAGGCGGAGCCGCGCGACTACCGGGTCGCGGCGGCGGCGTTCATCGGCAGCGTCAACGGCCTGCTCCACGACTGGACGGCCGGATGGGTTGACGCGACGCTCGACGAGCTCGTGGACGAGTTGGTCCGGATGCTGCTGGGCATCCTCCGACCGGTCACGCCGTAGCGCCGCCTGCCGTGGAGCGCCCCGCTCAGAGCCACCTGCCGTGGAGACCGCTGTTCAGCCCGCTGGGCAGTGCCCGTTCAGCTCGTTGGACAGCCCGCACCGTTCACCGGCGGGGCACGGCGGGGGTGACCCAACCCGGTTCGGCGACGCGCATCGCCGCCGCGTCGTCGCGCTCGCACATCGTGCCGTCGTCGTCCAGCCATCGCCGCTGCAGGCGGGCCGGCCTGCAGCGGTCCAGGTCGACACCGAGGCCGGGCCGGCCGCTCACCGTGAGGCGCCCGTCCCGGAAGGAGAGCCGCTCGGTGATCACGTCCTCCGTCTGCCACGGGAGTGGCTGTCGCAGGCGTGGTCCAGGTTCGTGACGACGGCCGCGACATGCGTCATCGCGGCGAGGCCGATGCCCGGATGCGTGCTGGAGTGCATGGAGTGCTTTCGGGCAGACTGGCTTGAACTGCATCACGTACGGGAGCGCGCACGGTGATCACTCGCAACGGAGAGCAACTGCGGCACTCGGCCTGCCTCGACCCCCTGGCGGCTCTGCGTGCGCCGGACGATCCCGGCTGCGACGTCTACCTCACCGGCAGCGTCTTCCTCGACATCATCTTCACGGGCCTCGACTCCGCGCCCGTGCGCGGCACCGAGTCATGGGCGCGCGGCATGGGATCCAGCCCCGGCGGCGTCGCCAACATGGCCACCGCCCTCGCCCGGCTCGGGCTGCACACCTCTCTCGCGGCGGCTTTCGGGGACGACCACTACGGCGAGTACTGCTGGGACGCCCTCGAACAGGGCGAGGGCATCGATCTGGCCCTGTCCCGTACGGTCCCGGGCTGGCACTCCCCGGTCACCGTCTCCATGGCGTACGAGGGCGAGCGGACGATGGTGACCCACGGCCACGAGGCGCCGCCGCACGAGTCGGCCCCCGCCTGCCCGCCGCCCGCCCGCGCCGCGGTGGCGTCCCTCGTGCCCGGCACCCGCGCCGAGTGGATCGCCCAGTCCGCCCGCAAGGGCACGCGGATCTTCGCGGACGTCGGGTGGGACGAGTCGGGCCGCTGGGACCCGGACGACCTCGCCGACCTGGAGCACTGCGAGGCGTTCCTGCCCAACGCGGCAGAGGCGATGCGCTACACCCGCACGGACTGCCCGCGTGCCGCCGCCCACACTCTGGCGGACCGGGTCCGGCTCGCCGTCGTCACCCTGGGTGCGGAGGGCGCCTACGCCGTGGACGGCGCCACCGGCGAGAGCGCGGAGGTGCCCGCCATCTGTGTGGAGGCGCTGGACCCGACGGGTGCGGGGGACGTCTTCGTGGCCGGATTCGTCACCGGCACGCTGGCGGGGTGGCCGCTCGCCGACCGGCTGGCGTTCGCCGGGCTGACCGCGGCGCTGTCGGTGCAGGAGTTCGGCGGGTCACTGTCCGCGCCCGGCTGGTCGGAGGTCGCCGCGTGGTGGCAGTCCGTCCAGTCCGCACCGGACCAGGACCCGGCCGCCCTGCGCCGCTACGGCTTCCTGGAGGGCCTGCTGCCCGCGCCGGTCCGGCCGTGGCCCCTGCGGCGGGCGGTGCCGACCATCGGTTTCGGCCGCTCGGTCTGAGGCGCGCCCGCCCGCCGGGAACCGGGCTGCACGGGGCCGGTGGGGAGGGCGCGGGCCGTGGGAAAAGCCTTCGGTCCTGTCAGTGGCACGTCGTACCCTGGGTGTTCCAGAGGTTGTCGAGCAGCGAGAACCCTGCAACGGGAGGTATGTGCAGGCCACAGAGCCGGCCCATGACTCAGACACCCATTGACCAGACACCGGCGCCGGACCAGGCACGAGCCCACTTCACCGTCCCCGCCAAGCATCCGATGGTGACGGTCCTCGGCTCGGGTGACGCCTTGCTGCGCGTGATCGAGAAGGCCTTCCCGGCGGCCGACATCCATGTCCGGGGCAATCAGGTCAGCGCGGTCGGCGATGCGCGGGAAGTCGCTCTGATCCAGCGCCTGTTCGACGAGATGATGCTCGTGCTCCGCACCGGGCAGCCGATGACGGAGGACGCAGTGGAACGCTCGATCGCCATGCTCAGGGCGGCCGAGGAAGGCTCTGGAGAGGCCGTGCCGGAGACGCCGGCAGAGGTCCTCACCCAGAACATCCTCTCCAGCCGCGGCCGCACCATCCGCCCCAAGACGCTCAACCAGAAGCGTTACGTCGACGCGATCGACAAGCACACGGTCGTTTTCGGCATCGGCCCCGCCGGTACCGGCAAGACGTACCTCGCCATGGCGAAGGCGGTCCAGGCGCTCCAGTCCAAGCAGGTCAACCGCATCATCCTGACCCGCCCCGCCGTCGAGGCGGGTGAGCGCCTCGGCTTCCTGCCCGGCACGCTGTACGAGAAGATCGACCCGTATCTGAGGCCGCTGTACGACGCGCTGCACGACATGCTCGACCCCGACTCGATCCCGCGCCTGATGGCCGCGGGCACGATCGAGGTCGCGCCCCTGGCGTACATGCGAGGACGTACGCTCAACGACGCGTTCATCATCCTCGACGAGGCGCAGAACACGAGCCCCGAGCAGATGAAGATGTTCCTCACCCGGCTCGGCTTCGACTCGAAGATCGTGATCACCGGCGACGTCACCCAGGTCGACCTGCCCGGCGGCACGAAGAGCGGCCTGCGCCAGGTCCAGGACATCCTGGACGGCGTCCCCGATGTCCACTTCTCACGGCTCACGTCGCAGGATGTCGTCCGGCACAGGCTGGTCGGCCGTATCGTCGACGCGTACGAGAAGTACGACGACCAAAACGGGAAGTAGCAAACGCGCACCATGTCGATCGACGTCAACAACGAGTCCGGAACCGAGGTCGACGAGCAGGCGATCCTCGACATCGCCCGCTACGCGCTCGCGCGGATGCGTATCCACCCGCTCTCCGAGCTCTCGGTGATCGTCGTGGACGCCGAAGCCATGGAGCAGTTGCACATCCAGTGGATGGACCTGCCCGGTCCGACCGATGTCATGTCCTTCCCCATGGACGAGCTCCGTCCCCCGGTCAAGGACGACGAGGAGCCCCCGCAGGGGCTCCTCGGTGACATCGTGCTCTGCCCCGAAGTGGCGAAGAAGCAGGGCGAAGAGGCCCCGACGCAGCACTCCATGGACGAGGAGCTCCAGCTCCTGGCCGTCCACGGGGTGCTGCACCTGCTCGGGTACGACCACGAGGAGCCCGACGAGAAGGCCGAGATGTTCGGCCTGCAGGCCGCGATCGTCGACGGCTGGCGGGCGGAGAAGGGCCTGACCGGTCCCTCGCCGGCGCCGACCGTCTCATGAGCGGCCAACTGATCGCGGGCGCCGTCGCGCTGGTCGTCGTCGCCTGGCTGGCAGCCTGCGCGGAGGCCGGCATCGCCCGCGTCTCCAGCTTCCGCGCCGCCGAGGCCATACGGGCGGGGCGGCGCGGCGCCGACAAGCTCCAGCAGGTCGCCGCCGACCCGACCCGCTATCTCAACGTCGCCCTGCTGGTGCGGGTCGCGTGCGAGATGGCCGCCGGGGTGCTCGTCACTTACGGATGCCTCGAGGAGTTCGAGGAGACCTGGGCGGCGCTGCTCGTCGCCATGGCCGTCATGGTGCTGGTCAGTTATGTCGCCGTCGGCGTCTCCCCGCGCACCATCGGCCGCCAGCACCCCCTCAACACGGCCACCGCCTCCGCGTACGTGCTGCTGCCGCTGGCCCGCGTCATGGGCCCGGTCCCGCAGCTGCTGATCCTCATCGGCAATGCGCTGACCCCCGGAAAGGGCTTCCGCAAGGGGCCGTTCGCGTCGGAGGCCGAGCTGCGCGCGATGGTCGACCTCGCCGAACAGGAGTCGCTGATCGAGGACGAGGAGCGCCGCATGGTGCACTCCGTCTTCGAGCTCGGCGACACACTCGTCCGCGAGGTGATGGTGCCGCGCACCGACCTCGTCTCGATCGAGCGCTACAAGACCGTCCGCCAGGCACTGACGCTGGCGCTGCGCTCCGGTTTCTCCCGCATCCCCGTCACCGGGGAGAACGAGGACGACATCGTCGGAGTCGTGTATCTCAAGGACCTGGTCCGCAAGACGCACATCAACCGCGACGCCGAGGCCGACCTGGTCTCCACGGCGATGCGGCCCGCGGTGTTCGTGCCCGACACGAAGAACGCGGGCGATCTGCTGCGCGAGATGCAGCAGAAGCGCAACCACGTCGCCGTCGTCATCGACGAGTACGGCGGCACCGCCGGCATCGTCACGATCGAGGACATCCTCGAGGAGATCGTCGGCGAGATCACCGACGAGTACGACAGGGAGCTGCCGCCGGTCGAGGAGCTGGGCGACGGCCGCTTCCGCGTCACCGCCCGCCTCGACATCGGCGACCTCGGTGACCTGTACGGAGTGGATGAACTCGACGACGAGGACGTGGAGACGGTCGGTGGCCTGCTGGCCAAGGCATTGGGCCGCGTCCCGATCGCGGGCGCGGAAGCGGTTGTGGATCTGCCGGACGGCCGCGCGCTGCGGCTGACCGCGGAGTCGCCCGCCGGCCGCCGCAACAAGATCGTCACGGTGCTGTCGGAACCGGTGAAGCAGGTGACGGAGGAGGAGCCGGCGAGATGAGCGGTACGAGGGGCAAAAGCGACACGAGGGGCTTGACGGCGCAGGAACTGCGAGCGTTCTGCCTTGACTTCAACGAAGCGGTGGAGGAGTTCCCGTTCGGTCCCGAGACGTCGGTCTTCAAGGTCCTCGGCAAGATGTTCGCCCTCAGCGCGCTGGACGCCACACCGCTGACGGTCAACCTGAAGTGCGACCCGGATCTAGCGGTGCAACTGCGGGCGGAGCACCCGGGGATCGTGCCCGGCTGGCACATGAACAAGCGGCACTGGAACACGGTGGCGGTGGCCGAGCTCCCGGCGCGGCTGGTGCGGGAGTTGACGGAGGACTCGTACGACCTGGTGGTGGCGGGGCTGCCACGGGCGGACCGGCTGCGCCTGGACCGGCCATGAGTCCGTGTCGACGTCGGCCGAGCAGGACGACATGAAGGCGTACCGCCTGGGGGAGCTGCGCGAGTTCCTGATGAGCAGACGCGCCCGGATAACCCCGGCCGAGGGGAGCTGCGCGACGTCGCGCCCGGCGGTCAGATCCGCAAGGAGATGGAGCACCCGCTGGAGGGCCGGCTCGTCGTCGAGTCCACCCAGCTGAAGGTGTGCCGGCCCGTCCGGACGTGGTCGTCGTCGTGCACACCCGGTGCCGGACGCGGCGACGGACACGGCGGCGAAGCCGGCCTGGCCGGCGAGCCCCGAGGGCCGGCGCGGCTCGATGTATCCCGTGGCGGGGTGATCACCGTGCCGATCTATGCTCAAGGCATGACGCAGAGCACCGACCTCGGCCCCGAGGACCGCAAGATCATCACGCTGGCGCGCAGCGCCCGGGCCCGCAACGGTGTGGCCGAAGGCGCCGCCGTGCGCGACGAGACCGGCCGCACCTATGTCGCCGGGACCGTTGCCCTGGACTCGCTCAAGCTCAGCGCGCTGCAGACCGCGGTAGCCATGGCCGTTGCCAGCGGCGCCAAGTCGCTGGAGGCCGCCGCGGTCGTCTCCGACGCCGATGCCGCCTCGGAGGAGGACCGCGCGGCGGTACGGGACCTGGGCGGTGCCGGGACCCCGGTGCTGCTGGCGGGCCCGGACGGTGAGCTGAAGGCCGTGGTCACGGCGGGCTGAAGGCCCGTCGTCACGACAAAGCCACGGTCACGGCGGGCATTCGGGGCGGTCTCCCCGTGGCCGTGGCGCAGTCCGTCACGCGTGCCCGGCGGCGGCGCGTGACGGAGGGCCGCCGGCATCAGGGACAATGGGCGCCATGAGCGCGCGTACCCAGTCTTCCGAAGCCCCCCATCGGGCCGGCTTCGCCTGCTTCGTCGGCCGCCCGAACGCGGGCAAGTCCACCCTCACGAACGCTCTGGTCGGCCAGAAGGTGGCGATCACCTCCACCCGGCCGCAGACGACCCGGCACACGGTGCGTGGGATCGTGCACCGCCCGGATGCGCAGCTGATCCTGGTGGACACCCCGGGGCTGCACAAGCCGCGCACGCTGCTCGGTGAGCGGCTCAACGACGTCGTGCGCACGACGTGGGCCGAGGTCGACGTGATCGGCTTCTGCCTGCCCGCGGACCAGAAGCTCGGCCCCGGCGACCGGTTCATCGCCAAGGAGCTGGCCGGGATCAAGAAGACGCCGAAGGTCGCGATCGTCACCAAGACGGACCTCGTCGACTCCAAGACGCTGGCCGAGCAGCTCCTCGCGATCGACGCGCTGGGCAAGGAACTGGGCATCGAGTGGGCGGAGATCGTGCCGGTCTCCGCCGTCGGCGACTCACAGGTGCAGCTGGTGGCCGATCTGCTGGTGCCGATGCTTCCCGAGAGCCCGCCGCTCTACCCGGAGGGCGACCTCACGGACGAGCCGGAGCAGGTCATGGTCGCGGAGCTGATCCGCGAGGCCGCGCTGGAGGGAGTGCGGGACGAGCTGCCGCACTCGATCGCGGTGGTCGTCGAGGAGATGCTGCCGCGCGAGGACCGCCCGGCGGACCGTCCGCTGCTGGACATCCACGCCAACGTCTACATCGAGCGCCCCAGCCAGAAGGGCATCATCATCGGCCCGAAGGGCAAGCGCCTGAAGGAGGTCGGCACGAAGTCCCGCAAGCACATCGAGGCGCTCCTGGGCACGCCCGTCTTCCTGGACCTCCATGTGAAGGTCGCCAAGGACTGGCAGCGCGACCCCAAGCAGTTGCGGAAGCTGGGTTTCTGAGCCGGACGACCGGCCGGGCGACGGGCGACGAGCCGGAGCGCGCCGCCCGTTCTGTGGCGGCGTGCCTGGATACGGCCCACGTCACCCCCCTTCCTTGAGCACCAGCGAGATCAGGTGCCGCTGGGCCTCGGTCAGCCGCGGGTCGGAGCAGTAGACCGTGCGCCCGTCGACCGTGAGCTGGTAGCTGAAGCCGTCAGGGACCCCGATGGGCGGGGTCTGTCTGCCCTCGGCGACCGCCTGTTCGGCCAGCGCCTGTACCTCGTCGGCATCAGCCCGCCCCGAGGTGTCGACCTCGGCGAGACGCTCGATCCCGGCGAATCCTCCCGTACGCCTTACCTGGATACGCATGGTTCCCGTTGTAGTACGGAACGGGGCCGGGCGACACCCGGGAGCGACCCGCCGGCACGGCACTCCCCGGCCCCTCCGCCGGACGTCAGTCGGCCGTGTCCACGCCGACCTGCGACCACGCCTTCAGGACCGCCTCGTACTCCTGTCCCTCGCCGTACCGCTCACGCGCCGCGGACACCGTGAGGCGGGCGAAGCTCGCGAAGTCGGCGTCAACCTGCAGATCGCCGCCGGTCAGCACGTCGAACCAGATCTGCCCCGCCCGCTCCCATGCCCGACCGCCCAGCCGGGTGGCGAGCAGGTAGAAGGCGTGGTTGGGGATGCCCGAGTTGATGTGGACGCCGCCGTTGTCGCGTCCCGTGCGGACGTAATCCTCCATCGTCGCGGGCTGCGGGTCCTTGCCGAGCACATCGTCGTCGTACGCGGTTCCCGGGGCTTTCATGGAGCGCAGTGCGACGCCGCTGACGCGCGGCGTGAGCAGGCCGGCGCCGATCAGCCAGTCCGCCTCCTCCGCGCTCTGCCCGAGCGTCCGCTGCTTCACCAGCGAGCCCATCACGTCCGACACCGACTCGTTGAGCGCTCCGGGCTGGCCGAAGTAGCTCAGGTTGGCCGCGTACTGGGTCAGGCCGTGCGCCAGCTCGTGCGCGATGACGTCGACCGCGACCGTGAAGTCGAGGAAGATCTCGCCGTCACCGTCGCCGAACACCATCTGCTCGCCGTTCCAGAACGCGTTGCCGTACTGCTCGTCGTAGTGCACGGAGGCGTCCAGCGGCAGGCCCGCCCCGTCGATCGAGCTGCGGCCGTACGCGGTCAGCAGCTCGAAGGTCGCGCCGAGGCCCGCGTACGCGCGGTTGACGGTCGAGTCCTTGACGGCTTCTTCGCCCTCGCCGCGGGCGCGGGTGCCGGGCAGCGCCGTGCCGTTGTGTGCGTCGTGGACGGTGCGGCGCGGTCCGTCGGCGGGTGACGCGACCGCGCGTGCGACGGCGCCGACGACGGTCGTCAGCCGGCGGCCGGTGCGCTGTGCGGCGTCGGCCTGCAAGGTGCGACGGGCGGGGCCGGAGACCGCCCGGTCGTCGGCGCGGGCGAGATTGTCGAGGATGTGCGGCGGGACGATGCCGCAGAAGACGGGGGTGCGGGTGCGGATATCCATGTGCGGCAATGTGGCATCGGGTGAGTTGTCTGTCACGGAAAGCGAGGTCGATTAATGAAATGGAGTGGTCTGCCACATTTGACCGTTACCGTTCGGTCGTCCCGCATACTGGAACGGGACCCACGCTCCCGCCGCGGCTCAGCTAGCCTGCTGTGCATCATGCGTTTCGGGCTGCTTCTTCTTAGCTGCCGCGGCGAGGGCCTGTAGTCGTAGGCCGACCCCCTCCCCGCGGAGTCTGGTGCTGCTTCGACACAGTCGGCCGTCCCTCTCCGAAGGACCCGAGGAGCCCTACGCAATGTCTCAGTCGCAGTGGATCGGCCGTCCCACCCCGATCACCAACACGACACACGCCCAGAAGCCGTCCGGCATGCCGGTCCACAAGTACGGCCGCTACGAGGCCGTCGAGATCCCCGACCGCACCTGGCCCGAGCAGCGGATCACCAAGGCCCCGCGCTGGCTGTCCACGGACCTGCGTGACGGCAACCAGGCACTGATCGACCCCATGAGCCCCGCCCGCAAGCGCGAGATGTTCGACCTGCTGGTACGCATGGGCTACAAGGAGATCGAGGTCGGCTTCCCGTCGTCCGGCGACACGGACTTCGCCTTCGTACGCTCCATCATCGAAGAGGGCGCGATCCCCGACGACGTCACCATCTCCGTGCTGACGCAGGCCCGTGAGGACCTGATCGAGCGCACCGTCGAGTCGGTCGTGGGCGCCAAGCGGGCGACCGTGCACCTGTACAACGCCACCGCGCCCACCTTCCGCCGGGTCGTCTTCAGGGGCTCGAAGGACGACATCAAGCAGATCGCCGTCGACGGCACCCGCCTGGTGATGGAGTACGCGGAGAAGCTGCTGGGCCCCGAGACCGCCTTCGGCTACCAGTACAGCCCCGAGATCTTCACCGACACCGAGCTGGACTTCGCCCTGGAGGTCTGCGAGGCGGTCTGCGACGTGTGGCAGCCGGGCCCGGGCCGCGAGATCATCCTCAACCTGCCCGCCACCGTCGAGCGCTCCACGCCGTCCACGCACGCCGACCGGTTCGAGTGGATGTCGCGCAATCTGACCCGGCGCGAGCACGTGTGCCTGTCCGTCCACCCGCACAACGACCGCGGCACCGCCGTGGCCGCCGCCGAACTGGCGATCATGGCCGGCGCGGACCGTATCGAGGGCTGTCTGTTCGGGCAGGGCGAGCGCACCGGCAACGTCGACCTGGTCACCCTCGGCATGAACCTGTTCTCCCAGGGCGTCGACCCGCAGATCGACTTCTCCCAGATCGACGAGATCCGCCGCACCAGCGAGTACTGCAACCAGATGGAGATCCACCCCCGCCACCCCTATGCGGGCGACCTGGTCTACACCGCCTTCTCCGGCTCCCACCAGGACGCCATCAAGAAGGGCTTCGACGCGATGGAGGCGGACGCCGCCGCCGCCGGAAAGAGTGTCGACGACATCGAGTGGGCCGTGCCGTACCTGCCGATCGACCCGAAGGACGTCGGCCGCTCCTACGAGGCCGTCATCCGCGTCAACTCGCAGTCCGGCAAGGGCGGTATCGCCTACGTCCTGAAGAACGACCACAAGCTGGACCTGCCGCGCCGGATGCAGATCGAGTTCTCGCGGATCATCCAGGCCAAGACCGACACCGAGGGCGGCGAGGTCACGCCGGCCGCGATCTGGTCCGTCTTCCAGGACGAGTACCTGCCGAACCCGGACAATCCGTGGGGGCGCATCCAGATCCGCTCCGGCCAGACCACCACCGACAAGGACGGCGTCGACACGCTGGCCGTCGAGGCGGTCGTCGACGGCGTGGAGACGATGCTGACCGGTTCCGGCAACGGTCCGATCTCCGCTTTCTTCGAGGCGCTGAACGCCGTGGGCGTCGATGTACGCCTGCTGGACTACCAGGAGCACACGATGAGCGAGGGCGCGTCCGCGCAGGCCGCCTCCTACATCGAGTGCGCGATCGACGGCAAGGTGCTGTGGGGCATCGGCATCGACGCCAACACGACCCGCGCCTCCCTGAAGGCGGTCGTCTCCGCCGTCAACCGCGCGACCCGTTAGTACGCCGCCGGTTCCGACCCGATCGCCGGGCCCGCTCCATCCGGAGCGGGCCCGGTGTTTTGCGGTGTTGCGCACGTACTGTGCCAGGGAGCGGAATCGGCCATGTCGATTCGTACTGCCGCCGGGGTGCTGACGCGACATCATCCGTGTGGCTAACATCACGTCAACGCGGCAGTGTTGCCGTGGGGGCACCACCCGTGCCCGAAGGGCTACGGGGGAATGACGGAGGTGCGACGTGCTGCCAGCCCGTGGATTGTTCGTCCGAAAACTGTGGGCATGCGGCGTTCACACGTCCTGGAACACCGTTGGCGACGGAGAGTTCTTCTGCTCCGAATGCGGTGGCGACCGCAACTACCGGCGTCGCACGGGCAGGCGGCGCTTCACGGTCCTCGGAGTGCCGCTGCTGCCGCGCGGACTCGCCGGTCCCGTGGTGGAATGCGCCGCCTGCCACACCCACTTCGGCATGGACGCCCTCGACCACCCCACCACCGGACGTTTCTCCGCGATGCTCAGGGACGCGGTGCACACCGTCGCCCTCGCCGTCCTCGCCTCGGGCGGCACCTCCTCCCGCACGGTCCGCGAGACCGCCGTCCACGCGGTGCGTGCCGCCGGACTCGACGACTGCACGGAGGACCAGCTCACCTCCCTGATCGAGGCCCTCGCCGCCGACACGGGACGGTACGTCGCGGATGCCGGGCCGTACGGAGCGGCGCTTGCCATCGAGCTCCACGAGGCACTGGAACCGCTCGCCCCCCATCTGGCTCCGGCCGGGCGCGAGTCGATCCTGCTGCAGGGCGCGCGGATCGCCCTCGCGGACGGCCCCTACACCCCGGCCGAGCGCGAGGTCCTCACCACGGTCGGCGCGGCGCTGCAGCTGTGCGACGACGACACCACGCGGCTGCTGGAGACGGCGCGGACGCCGTTCTGAGCACGGCCGGCTGCTCCCGCCGCCGTACTCCCCAGGGAGTACGGAGCCTCCTGGGCCACCCTGCGCAGTAATCCCCTTGTCGCCCCTGCGCGCGACGAAACCGCCTCCGGTCGGCGGGAGTCTGGTGATGCATTCAGCCACCGGACGCCCGTGACGAAGGGGAGGCACCCATGGGGCCCGTACCGACAGCGACCGCACCACCGCCATCGACGCAGACCGCGCGCCGCATGGCCTTGCCCTGGGCGATTGTCGTCCTGTGGATCGCCGTGGTCGCCCTCGCCGCCCCCTTCGCGGGCAAACTCGGCGACGCGCAGCGCGACAACATCGTCGACTACCTTCCCGCGAGCGCCGACTCCACCCAGGTCGCCAGGATCGAACAGGCGCTCCCGGGCGGGGAGTCCACCGAGCTGGTCGTCGTCTACCACCGTGAGGGCGGGCTCACCGCCGCCGACCGGACGCACGCCCAGCAGCAGGTCGACACCATCACCGGCGCGCACCGCTTCGACAGCGGACCGCCCGAGGGCATCCCGTCGAAGGACGGCTCGACGCTGATGTACCCGCTGTCCACCACCGAGCCCGGCACGGACAACGACGCCCGCACCGCCCTCGTCGACGACGTGCGCGAACGGCTCGACGCGGATCCGGACGGAGGACTCGGGGGGCTCGGGGTCGAACTCGGCGGGCCGGGCGCCTTGCAGACCGACATGGAGAAGGTCTTCGAGACCATCGACGGCACCCTCATGATCGCGACCGTTCTCGTCGTCGCCGTGCTGCTGATCCTCACCTACCGCAGCCCGTTCCTGTGGCTGGTCCCCCTCACCGTCGTCGGCTTCGCGGCCATCGCCTCCCAGGCGCTCGTCTACGGCCTCATCCAGGGCTTCGGCCTCACCGTCACCAGCCAGAGCGCCGCGATCATGACCGTCCTCGTCTTCGGCGCCGGCACCGACTACGCCCTCCTGCTCGTCGCCCGCTACCGCGAGGAGCTCCGCCGCATCGAGCGACCGTACGACGCGATGCTCGCGGCCCTGCGCGGCTGCGGCCCCGCCGTGCTCGCCTCGTCCGGCACCGTCGCCGCCGGACTGCTGTGCCTGCTCGCCGCCGACCTCAACAGCGCCAGCGGCCTCGGCCCGGTCGGCGCCGTGGGCGTCGTGTGCGCGCTGGCCGCGATGCTCACCCTGTTGCCCGCCGTTCTCGTCCTGCTCGGCCGCCGGGTGTTCTGGCCGCTCGTTCCCGCATACGGCTCCGAGGTCACGCAACGCCGTTCGCTGTTCGCCGCGATGGGCAGCTCCGCCGGACGCAGGCCCGCCGCCGTCCTCGTCTCGGGGATGCTGCTGCTGGGCGCACTGGCGCTCGGCGTGTTCAACCTGCCGGGCAACCTGGCCCAGGAGGACACCTTCACCCGGCAGCCCGAATCCGTCTCCGCGATGAAACAGCTCAGCGAGGCGTACCCGGAGCGCAGCACCCAGCCGATCACCGTCATCGCGCCGGCCGGCACCGCGGAGGAGGTACTCGCCGAGGCGCGCCGCACCGAGGGTGTGGCGGCTGCGCACGCCGCGCGCTCGGGAGACGGCTGGACCGAGATCACCGTCTTCGCGAAGGACGCACCCGAGACACCCGGTGAGACCGTCACCATCAAGGCGCTGAGGGCGAATCTGGACGGCGCCCACATCGGCGGGCCGAGCGCCCAGCAACTGGACCTCGCGGACACCAGCGCCCGCGACCAGAAGGTCGTCATCCCACTCGTGCTCGCCGCGGTGCTGCTGATCCTCGTCGTCCTGCTGCGCAGTCTGGTCGCGCCTTTGATGCTCACCGCGGCCGTGGTGGCGGTGTGGGGAGCGGTGATGGGCCTCGGCGGGCTCGTCTTCGAGCCGGTCTTCGGGTTCGAAGGGCTCGACCCGAGCATTCCGCTGCTCTCGTTCGTCTTCCTCGTCGCCCTCGGCGTCGACTACGGCATCTTCCTGATGCACCGGATGCGCGAGGAGGCCCTGTCCGGAGCGGAGCCGACGGCAGCAGCGCTGACCGCGCTGCGCACCACCGGCGGGGTGATCGCTTCCGCGGGGATCGTGCTCGCCGCGACGTTCACCGTCCTGATGAACCTGCCGCTGGTGCCGCTCTTCCAGATGGGCTTCCTCGTCGCGGTCGGCGTCCTGCTCGACACGTTCCTGGTCCGTACGTATCTGGTGACGTCGGCGAGCCTGCTGCTGGGCCGGCGGGTGTGGTGGCCGGGCCCGCTGAGCCGGCGGGCGCCGGTGGCGGTGGCGGCGCAGCGTGAACCGGCGGCCCGGGTGTAGCGAGCCGTTCCTGCTCCCTGCCCGCCCCTTCCCGTTGTACCGATGCGCGGCCCCGCCGCCCCGGGTGACGGGAGGGGGCGGGGGTGGGGAAAACGCAACCGCTACCCCAGGATGGAACCGTGCCGCAGCCACCCACCCGCCCCCGCCTCGGCGAGCGCGTGCTCAACGCCGTCAGCCGCGACCCCCTCACCGCCCCCCACCGCAGGCGCAACGACGCCCTCATCGCCGCGTCCGCCGGCGCGCTCTCCGTCGCGCTCGCCCTTCTCGTCGACGACGGCCGCAGGCCCGACGCCGTCGGCTGGTTGCTGCTCGCGGGGAGCGTCGTGCCATTGGTGTGGCGACGCTCGCACCCCAGTCACGTCCTGGTCGCCGTCCTGGCGTGCGTCGGGCCGTACCACGCGCTCGACAACACCCACGCCGCGCCGGTGCCCGCCTCCCTCCTCGCCCTCTACACCGTGGCGGCCACCGCCCGCCCCCTCTACACCTGCTTCGTAGGCTGCCTCGTCATGGGCGTCACCCTGACGATCATGTTCAACGTCGGCGCCCACGAAGGCCTGGAGTCGCTGCGCACCTCGGGCTGGATCCTCGCCGTCCTCGTCTTCGGCGTCGACGTACGCACCTACCGCCGCTACATCGCGTCCGTCGTGAGCCGCGCGGAACGCGCCGAGCGCACAAGGGGGGAGGAGGCCGCGCGCCGGGTCGCCGAGGAACGGCTGAGGATCGCCCGCGACCTGCATGATCTGCTTGCCCACTCCATCACCCTGATCGGTGTGCAGACGTCCGTCGCCTCCCACGTCCTGACCGTCGACCCCGAGCGGCTCGACCGGGCCGCGATCGCCAAGGCACTCGACGACATCGCGGAGACCTGCCGCACCGCGCGCGGCGAACTGCGCACCACACTGGAGGTCCTGCGCGCCGACGGACCCGACTGCGACGGTCCGCTGCCGGACCTGGCGGCGCTGCCCGGTCTCGTGAGGACGGCGGGCGCCAAGTTGACGCTGAGCACGAGGGACGCCCCGGTGCCGCCCGCCGTGGAGGCAGCCGCGTACCGGATCGTGCAGGAGTCGCTGACGAACGCGGTGCGGCACGGGGGAGCCGGGGTAGGCATCAGCGTGAGGGTGGTCCTGGAAGCGGGCGCCCTCCGGGTCGCGGTGACCGATGACGGGAACGCGTCGGTGCAGGGGCCCGGCACGGGCTTCGGCATCATCGGGATGCGCGAGCGGGCCCGCAGCGTCGGCGGCACGCTGTCGGCGGGGCCGCGCGGCGACCGCCCCGGTTTCGAAGTCGCCGCGACCTTGCCCCTGCAACCGTCGGAGGCCGCCGTATGAACGCCGTGAACCCGATCCGTGTCCTGCTCGCCGACGACCAGACGCTGGTGCGGGCGGCGTTCGCGATGCTGGTGGAGTCGGCCCGCGACATGGAGGTCGTCGGCCAGGCCGGCACGGGCGCGGAGGCAGTCGAACTGGCCCGCAGCGAACGGGCGGACCTGGTCGTCATGGACATCCGCATGCCCGAACTCGACGGGATCGAGGCCACCCGCCTGATCGCGGCGGACGACGATCTGGCGGGCGTCAAGGTCCTCGTCCTCACCACGTACGACACCGAGGAGCACATCGTCGAGGCGCTGCGCGCCGGTGCGTCGGGCTTCCTGGTGAAGGACACCAAGCCGGCGGAGCTGCTGGCCGCGATCCGCACGGTCGCAGCGGGTGAGTCCCTGCTCTCGCCGGGCCCGACGTCGCGGCTGATCGCCCGTGTCCTCAGCGTCCCGCAGATGCCCAGGTCGGGCGGCCCGGACGGGCTCACGGACCGCGAACGGCAGGTCCTGACGCTGGTGGCCCGTGGGCTGAACAACACGGAGATCGCCGAGTCACTGGGCCTGAGCCCGCTGACGGCCAAGACCCATGTGAGCCGCATCATGGGCAAACTCGGCGCCCGTGACCGAGCCCAACTGGTCATCGCTGCCTACGAGTCGGGGTTGGTGAGCCCGGGGGAGGGGTGAGCGGGACGACTCGTTCAGGGCACGATGTTGTGGTTGATCCGGAACAGGTTCTCCGGGTCGTACCGGCGCTTGACCGATCGCAGCCGGTCGTAGTTCTGCCGGTAGTTGGCGCGTACCCGGTCCTGGTCGTCGGCGTCCATGAAGTTGATGTATCCGGCCTCCTCGGTGTGCGGGCGCAGCGCCCTGTCGTACGCACGGGTCCAGGCGACGTTGTGCTCGGTGTCGGCGGGATCGGGGTAGCTGGCGCCGAAGGCGTGGGAGAACGCGGCGTCGCGGTAGGCGAAAGCCGTGTCCTGTGCACCGACCCGGTGGCAGGCGCCGTCGATCGGGAAGATCACGGTGTCGCTCTGCATCGAGGGGATCGTGGCGCCGTACGTCATGTGGACGTCGATGGCGCCGTCGGTCAGGTCGCGGCTGAAGTTGCCCTTCCAGTAGTGATGGAGACCGGGCGGCAGATCCGCGTCGAACAGGGTGTTGATCACCGGGTACGGAATGCGGTCGAGGAACTGACCGATGGCCGGTCCGAGTTCCGCGAGACGGCCGCGGATCGAGTCGTCGTCCTCCGGTGAGCCGCTGAAGCAGGTCACGACACCGCAGACCGGTCGGCCGTGCCACCGTTCCGGCAGGAACGGGGCGGGCGGACCGAGAAGGAGGGCGAAGAGCGAGTTGAACTCCTCGGGGGCGTCGGCGTTCATGTCCCGCCAGCGGCGCGCCACGTCGCCGTCGAGCGGATAGAAGGTGGGGCCGCCGAGGACGAGGTCCACCGGGTGCAGCCGGTACCGGAACGAGGTGACGACGCCGAAGTTGCCGCCTCCGCCGCGCAGCGCCCAGAACAGGTCGTGATGGTGGGCGGCGTCGCACGTGACGAGGGTCCCTTCGGCGGTGACGACATCGGCGGAGACGAGGTTGTCGCAGCTCAGGCCGTATCGGCGGGCGAGGTGTCCCATGCCGCCGCCCAGCGTCAGTCCGGCGATCCCGGTGGTGGACACGACCCCGCCGGTGGTGGCGAGGCCGAAGACGTGGGTGGCGTGGTCGAAGTCCCCCCAGGTGCAGCCGCCTTCGGCACGTGCGGTACGGGCGACGGGGTCGACGCGGACCGCCCGCATGCGGGACAGGTCGATGACGAGTCCGTCGTCGCACGTGCCGTGGCCGGCGACCGCGTGGCTGCCGCCGCGGACGGCGAGCGGCAGGGCGTGGTCGCGCGCGAAATTCACGGCGGCGATCACATCGGCGGTGTCGACGGGCCGTACGACGACGGCCGGGTGGCGGTCGTGCGCGGCGTTGTAGACCCGGCGTGCCTCGTCGTAGGCGGGGTCGCCGGGCTCGACGACGTCGCCGCGCACGGCGGCGTGCAGGGGTTCCAGGACCAGGTCGGTGGTTTCGGCCGAGGGGGCGGTCACCGCGGTCATGACGGGCACCGGCTTTCAGGGTGGGCGTTGCGCTCAAGAGGCCCTGGGGCGTGTCTGCGGGGCCATGAGCCGATGAGTCCGTTGTAGGCCGCGGGGACCGCCGGGGGCATCGCCCGAACCATGCACATCACGGGAGCGGCCGACGTGGGCAGAACGGCCCATAGGCGCGGGATCAGGCAGCCAGGCCGTGGGAGCAGGCGTAGGCAGTGGCGGCGGCGCGGGAGGTCACGTTCAGCTTGGCGTAGATGTTGTTCAGATGACGCGCGACGGTGTGCTCGCTGATCACCAGCTCCCGTGCGATGTCCCGGTTGGTGCCGCCCGCCGCGACCAGCCGCAGCACCTCCGCCTCCCGCCGGGTGAGCCCGCCGGGCAGGCTCCTCGGCCGTTCGCTGAGCAGCGCCGCCGCACGCCGGGCGTCGGGGGCCGCGCCCAGCTGCTCGAACGTGCTCCGCGCGGCCCGCAGCTCCAGGCGTGCGGCCTCGCCGTCGCCGGCCGTCCGGCAGGCCGCGGCCAGCAGCATGCGCACCTGCGCGGCCTCGTACGGGATGCGCATCTCCAGCCAACCCGCCAGCGCACGGCGCAGCGGTCGCAGTGCCGCGTCGGGGCCTTCGGGCCCGCCCCGCGCGAGGGCGAGCGAGCCGCCCGCGGTGTCCGCCATGGCCCGCAACAGGGTCGCGGCGGGCGGGCGAGGTCCGGTGGCGGCGAGCGTCCCGAGCTCCTCCACGGCGGTGGCGGCGCTGTCCACGTCACCGACGGCGAGCGCCACCTCCGTCTGCGCGGCGAGCAGCCGGGCACGTCCGAGCATGTCGGCGGGCGACTCGCCCTGGGATGCCAGGGCCAGGCGCAGACCGGTCACGGCGGCATCCGCCTTCCCCTGCGCCAGGCGGAGCAGGGCGAGACCGGGCTGCGGTGTGAGGCCGAGTTCATGGGCACGCGCGTACGAGGCGGCGGCCGCTTCGAGACGGCCGCGGCGGCGCTGGATCTCGCCGGCCTCGTAGTGGGCGGCAGCGGCGGCCTCGAGACAGTCGGGCATGACCTCCTGGCAGACCCGCTCGGCCTCCGCGGCGGCCAGCGGCCATGATCCGAGGAGATCCAGCACCTGGACGTGGTGGATGCGGCAGAGTCCGCGGAAGGGGTTGTCCGTCAGCGCGGCGCCCGCCGGAAGCTCCCCGTCCGCCGGGCCGCTGCCGCCGGAGGCCGGGGTGGCGTGCTGCGACCAGGGGACGGAGCACCAGGCCATGGCGGCCTCGGTCCATTCGACGGCCCGTGCGAAGTCGGCGGCGGCCATGCAGTGCGTGAGCGCCATGCAGTAGAGCCAGCCGGTGAACATGCCGCTCAGTTCGCCCGCCGTGACCGCACACATCGCGTCGTCCAGCAGGGCCAGCGCCTCGGCCCGCCGGCCGTTTGCCAGCAGCACCGCCGCGTGGGCCTGGCGGCTCAGCGCGATGAGGTCGGGGCTGCCGGAGTCCACCGCGATGCGGTACATCCGCAGGGCGGCGGCCAGGGCCGCTTCGGGGTCGGGGACGCTTTGCGCCTCCTCCGACTCGGTCCAGGCGAGAAAGCACTGCTCGGGGCACTCCGGCTCGTGCTCCAGATGCTGCCGGGCCCGGTGCAGCCAGCCGGCGGCAGCCCCGGGGCGGCCCTGGCTGCGGTACTCGTAGTAGAGCCACCACGCGGTACAGCCCGCCCGGCGATGATCACCCGCTGCCGCGTGACCGGCGTGGGCGCGGAGCCGGGCGTCGACCGACTCGTCCACGTGTCCGCTCCACCAGGCCGCGTCGGCGAGGAGGTCGAGGTCGCCGGGGGAGAGTGGGCGGGAGGTGTCCGCGTGTGGCCCGTCCGCTCGGGGGCCGTTGCTGTCGAGAGAGTGCAGCAGCACGTACGCCTCGGCCCAGGATTCCCGGGCCGCCGCGTCCCGAGCCCGCTCGGCGGAGGGGGCTGTCCGGACGGCCATGGCCGCTCCCTTCCCTCCTCAGGATAGGAGCGGCCGGTCACCGCCGGAACCCCTGCCTCGCCCGGGCCCGGCCCGCCCTCCGCGCGAAGGGGCCCGCGGCCGTAGCCACCGGGCCCCTCTCACATCGGGTTGCCCGCCCGTCGCTGGGACCGCCGGGCTCCTCTCGGGTGGGTTTACGCGCCGCTCGCCTTGAGCATGTCCTCGCGCTCCACGATCTTGACGCGCTCACGGCCCTGCGGTTCGCCCAGTGCCTTCTCGGCCGCGTCCAGCCGGTACCAGCCGTCCCACGTGGTGAAGCGGATGTTCCGGTCCGCGAGGAACGAGTCGACCGCCTCCGGATCGGGCGAGGCCGGCGTCTGCAGGCGGCCGTTCGCGTAGTCGTCCAGCAGGTTGGACACCGTCTCGTTCGCGTCGCCCTTGGTGTGGCCGATCAGACCCACCGGGCCGCGCCGGATCCAGCCGGTGACGTACGTGGAGTCCATGTGCTCGCCGGTCTCCTCGATCACCCGGCCGCCCTCGTCCGGGACCGTACCCGTCGCGACGTCCCACGGCAGCTTGGGCAGTTCGTCGGAGAGGTAGCCCACGGCCCGGTAGACGGACTGGACGTCCCAGTCCTTGAACTCGCCGGTCCCCTTCACGTTGCCCGTGCCGTCGAGCGCGGTGCGCTCGGTACGCAGGCCGACGACGTTGCCGTCCTCGCCGAGGATCTCGGACGGCGACTCGAAGAAGTGCAGGAACAGCTTGTGCGGCCGCTCGCCGATGTCTCGTATCGCCCAGTTCTCCAGGGTCTTCGCGACCATGTCGGCCTGCTTGTTGCCCCGGCGGGTCTCGATCGAGCCCTCGTCGTAGTCGATGTCCTCGGGGTCGACGATGACCTCGATGTTGGGGGAGTGGTCCAGCTCGCGGAGCTCCATCGGGCTGAACTTGGCCTGTGCGGGGCCGCGACGCCCGAAGACGTGGATCTCCTTGGCCCGGTTGGCCTTGAGCCCGTCGTGGACGTTCGGCGGGATCTCGGTCGGCAGCAGCTCGTCCGCCGTCTTCGCGAGGATGCGCGCCACGTCGAGCGCGACGTTGCCGACGCCGAGCACGGCGACCTTCTCGGCCTCCAGCGACCAGGTGCGCGGCCAGTCCGGGTGCCCGTCGTACCAGGAGACGAAGTCAGCCGCGCCGTGAGAGCCGTCCAGCTCGACCCCCGGTATGTCGAGCGCCCGGTCGGCGGTCGCACCGGTGGAGAAGATCACCGCGTCGTAGAACGTGCGGAGATCGTCGAGGCTGAGGTCGTTGCCGTAGTCGACATTGCCGAAGAGGCGGATCTGCGGCTTGTCGAGGACCTGGTGCAGGGCCGTGATGATGCCCTTGATCCGCGGGTGGTCGGGGGCGACGCCGTAACGGATCAGGCCGAAGGGCGCGGGCATACGCTCGAAGAGATCGATGGACACGCCGGGGTCGGCAGCAGCCACCTCGGACTTCAGCAGCGCATCAGCGGCGTAGATCCCGGCGGGGCCGGCTCCGACGATGGCTACCCGCAGGGGGCGGGGCATGACAGGTTCCCTTCGAGCGGCGACAACTGGCTCGTCGGTAACCCTAAACAAAGGCAAGCCTAAGTCAGTACTCGGCCTGGCCCTATGACCTCATAAGGCGGGCTTATGCCCTCTCAAAGGTCTGCTTGATGAAGGTGTTCCAGGCGGCGGCGGTGACGAGAAGTGCGGGCCCGGCGGGGACCTTGCTGTCCCGCACGGGGACGACACCAGGGATGTCGTCCGTCACCTCGAGGCAGTTGCCGCCTTCGCCGTTGCTGTAGCTGCTCTTGCGCCAGTGGGCAACGGTCCGGGATCACGCTGCCGTCCTTGCGTATCGACCCCGTTTCGTACGCCCGGGACGTTCCCTGTCCACTCGTCGAATTGGGCCGCTGCAACGTCGACACGGCCCGCCTGATCGCTGCCGCGCTGCCCAGGGGACTGGGCGAGGCCCCATGACGCAGATCCCGCCGATCGGCTCGTACGTCGTCGACACCCGCACCGGTCGCGTGGGCCGGCTCATGGGCGAGGCGGGGCCGTTCCTGTCGCTGAGACCCGTCGGCGGCGGCCGGGAGTGGGAGTGCGCCCCGGACAGCGTGCGCCCCGCGACCGCCGCCGAGCGGATCACCGCGACGACGGCGTACGTGAACGCCCGCAGCCGGGGCGAACTGCCCTGAGTCAGTTCCGGAGATCGATCATGCGGGTCGGCTGTCCTGTGGTGCGGGCGATGGTCTCGAAGTCCCGGTCGTAGTGGAGCAGTGTGAGGCCCGCCTCCTCGGCGACTGCGGCCACGAGAAGATCGACCGGGCCCGCGCTGCGATGCTCGCCCTTCGCGGTGAGCAGCTCCTGGACGACGCGGGCCCGCCGATAGATGCCGTCCGGGAGCGGGCACCAGGCGTAGTAGGTGTCGAGGTTGCGCTTCAGCCGCTCGCGATCTGCGGTCGACTTGGCCGAGAACAGAGCCTCCAGCTCGGTGAAGTCACAGATCGCGACGAGACCGGCGCCGATCCTGCCGTCCCACTCGGTGGCGACTTGACCGAGCATGACACGGGCCAGTGCCGAGGTGTCGATGAGGTAGTCGGCGACGTTCACTCACGCGCTCTTTCGTGGCTCGGTGGGCTCGTCGTCCCGGGCGCCACCCCGGTACTTGCGCTTGTCCAGGAGGATGTCGATGTCCACGCCACCGTCGGCGACGTGCTTGCGGGAATCCTCCAGCGCACGCAGTCGCCGGTACCGTGCGGTCACCTCGCGAAGCGCGGTGTTGATGGTGTCGCGCTTGGTGGTGGTGCCGAGCTCTATGGCAGCGGCGGCAAGGGCTTCGTCGTCAAGGTCGATCACGGTGCGGCTCACTGGGCAACCTCCTGTGTATACGGCAACGTGTATCACTATATCGCTTCGCATGTATATTGTCTGGTCTCCGCGCAACCCGTGACCGGACGCCGCTGCCCGTACGGGAGAATGGGGCCATGAGCCTGTTCCGTGACGACGGTGTCGTCCTGCGCACCCAGAAGCTGGGTGAGGCGGACCGCATCATCACGTTGCTCACACGCGGTCACGGTCGCGTACGCGCGGTCGCCCGCGGGGTGCGGCGCACCAAATCCAAGTTCGGCGCCAGGCTCGAGCCGTTCTCCCACGTCGACGTCCAGTTCTTCGCGCGCGGCAGCGAACTCGTCGGCCGCGGGCTGCCGCTGTGCACCCAGTCGGAGACCATCGCCCCGTACGGCGGCGGGATCGTCACCGACTACGCCCGCTACACCGCCGGCACCGCCATGCTGGAGACCGCCGAGCGCTTCACCGATCACGAGGGCGAGCCGGCCGTTCAGCAGTATCTGCTGCTCGTCGGCGCCCTGCGCACCCTCTCGCGGGGCGAGCACGCGCCGAATCTGGTGCTCGACGCCTTTCTGCTGCGTTCCCTCGCCGTCAACGGCTACGCGCCGAGCTTCGACGACTGCGCGCGCTGCGGGCTGCCCGGGCCCAACCGGTTCTTCTCCGTCGCGGCGGGCGGGGTCATATGCGGCGACTGCCGGGTGCCCGGCAGCGTCGTACCCTCTGCGGAGGCCATCGGACTGCTCAGCGCGCTGCTGACCGGTGACTGGCCGACGGCGGACGCGTGCGAGGCGCGCCATGTCAGGGAGGGCAGCGGGCTGGTGTCCGCGTATCTGCACTGGCACCTGGAGCGCGGACTGCGCTCCCTGAGGTACGTAGAGAAGTAGCGAATAGGAGATGTGAGCCGCATGGCACGACGCGGAATCCTGGGCCGGTCCCGCCGCGAGTACAAGGTCCCCGAGCCGCACCCCTCCGGCGCCCGCCCGCCCAAGATCCCGGCCGAGCTGGTGCCGAACCACGTGGCGTGCGTCATGGACGGCAACGGCCGCTGGGCCAAGGAGCGCGGCCTGCCCCGCACCGAGGGCCACAAGGTCGGCGAGGGCGTCGTGCTCGATGTGCTCAAGGGCTGCCTGGAGATGGGCGTCAAGAACCTCTCCCTGTACGCCTTCTCCACCGAGAACTGGAAGCGCTCGCCCGACGAGGTGCGCTTCCTGATGAACTTCAACCGGGACGTCATCCGCCGCCGTCGCGACGAGATGGACGAGCTCGGCATCCGTATCCGCTGGGTCGGCCGGATGCCGAAGATGTGGAAGTCGGTCGTCCAGGAGCTCCAGGTCGCTCAGGAGCAGACCGTCGACAACGACGCGATGACGCTCTACTTCTGTGTGAACTACGGCGGCCGTGCCGAGGTCGCCGACGCGGCCCAGGCCATCGCGCGCGACGTGGCGGCGGGGAAGCTCGACCCGGCGAAGGTCAACGAGAAGACGTTCCAGAAGTACCTCTACTACCCGGACATGCCGGACGTCGATCTGTTCCTGCGCCCCAGCGGCGAGCAGCGCACCTCCAACTACCTGATCTGGCAGAGCAGCTACGCGGAGATGGTCTTCCAGGACGTGCTGTGGCCGGACTTCGACCGCCGCGACCTGTGGCGCGCCTGCGTGGAGTACGCCTCCCGCGACCGCCGCTTCGGTGGCGTGGACCCTGCGGACATGGCCGTGCTCGACAAAGCCTGAGCCGGACACGGCGCGAGCCGGGACAAGGCCTGAGCCCGGACACGGCGCGAGCCCGGACACGGCGCGAGCCCGGACACGGTCGGGGATGCGTCCCCGGCCACCCGCTCCACCCGTGCCCGACCCTCCCGGCCGCCTCTCCAGAGACGGTCAGGGTGACGGTGCGGCCGGTCGCCGGTACAAAAAGGGCCCGCACCGGATCCCTCCGGTGCGGGGCTCTCTCGTATCGCTGGTCGCCGAACCGCCTACTTGGCCGCGCACTCCTCGCAGGTGCCGAAGATCTCCACCGTGTGCGCCACGTTCACAAAGCGGTGCTGCGCGGCGATCGTCTCCGCCCACTGCTCCACAGCGGGCCCCTCGACCTCCACGGCCTTGCCGCACATCCGGCACACCAGGTGGTGATGGTGGTCGTCGGTGGAACAGCGCCGGTAGACCGACTCGCCCTCGCTGGTGCGCAGCACGTCCACCTCGCCCGCGTCGGCGAGGGACTGCAGCGTGCGGTAGACCGTCGTCAGGCCCACCGAGTCGCCGCGGTGTTTGAGCATGTCGTGCAACTCCTGCGCACTGCGGAACTCGTCGACCTCGTCGAGCGCCGCCGCCACCGCGGCCCGCTGCCGGGTCGACCGGCCTCGTACCGGGGCGGTGTTCCCGCCGGTTGGCGCCGTGGTCACAGGTGCCTCCTCGCTTCGCCCGCACATATGTCGGGCCATTGTGCCAGGCCCGGATGGCGCAGCAGTGCGGGCCGCTGCGTGCTCAGACCTTGACGTCGTCCTCCGGGCGTCTGCTGCCCGGCATGTCCACCGTGCACTCCGCCACGCTCTGCCCGGTCGCGCCGCCGGCTTCCATGGCCTTCGCCCGCCGCCGCGCCAGCGGCGCGGCCAGGGCTGTCAGCACGACGAACACCGCGATGGCGAGCAACACAATCGTCGCGCCGGGCGGCACGTCCCGGTAGTAGGACGTGGTGATTCCGGTCAGCGAGACCGCCACACCGATCCCCACCGCCAGCGCGAACGTCGCCTTGAACGACCGAGAGATCTGCTGCGCGGCGGCCACCGGCACCACCATCAGGGCGCTGACCAGCAGCAGTCCCACCACGCGCATGGCGACGCTCACCGTGACCGCGGCGGTCACCGCGACCAGCAGGTTCAGCGCCCGCACCGGCAGGCCGGTCACACCGGCGAACTCCTCGTCCTGGCTGACCGCGAACAGCTGCCGCCGCAGACCCAGCGACACCAGGACCACGAAGGCCGCGAGCAGCACGATCGCCCAGACGTCCTCGTCGGAGACCGTGGACAGAGAGCCGAACAGATAGGTGGTCAGCTTCGCCGTGGACCCGCTGTCCGAGAGCTCGATCAGCAGCACACCGCCCGCCATGCCGCCGTAGAAGAGCATGGCCAGCGCGATGTCGCCGCGGGTGCGGCCGTAGGTGCGGATGAGCTCCATCAGCACGGCGCCGAGCACCGAGACCAGCGTCGCCATCCAGATGGGGTTCGTCGACAGCAGGAAGCCGAGACCCACACCGGTCATCGCGACATGGCCGATTCCGTCGCCCATCAGCGCCTGCCGGCGCTGCACCAGATAGATGCCGACGGCGGGGGCGGTGATGCCGACCAGCAGCGCCGCGATCAGCGCCCGCTGCATGAACGGCGTCTCGAGCATTTCCAGGATCATGTCAGCAGTCCCGTGCGGAGCGGCTCGTCGGCCGCATGCGGATGTACGTGGTCGTGCCCGGGCAGGGCGTGCTGCCCGACCGCCTCGGGCGGCGGCCCGTCGTGGACCACGCAGCCGTCGCGCAGCACCACGGCGCGGTCGATCAGCGGCTCCAGCGCTCCGAGCTCGTGCAGCACCAGCAGCACCGTCACCCCGGCGGCGACCTGCTCGCGCAGCGTCCCTGCCAGCACCTCCTGGCTGGCCAGGTCCACCCCCGCCATCGGCTCGTCCATGATCAGCAGCTCGGGCTCGGACGCGAGCGCACGGGCGATCAGCACTCGCTGGTGCTGCCCGCCGGACAGGGCACTCACCGAGTCCTTGGCGCGGTCGCCCAGGCGGACGAGCTCGATGGCGCGCCGCACGGCCGCCCGGTCGCCCCGTGAGGGCAGACCGAAGCGGGCGCGGGACAGCCGGCCGGAGGCCACGACTTCCCGCACGGTCGCCGGTACACCGCTCGCGGCGGTCGTGCGCTGGGGGACGTAGCCCACCCGCGCCCACTGGCGGAAGCGGCGCAGTTCGGTGCCGAAGAGCTCGACCCGGCCGTCGGTGAGCGGCACCTGGCCGATCACGGACCGCACGGCCGTGGACTTGCCGGAGCCGTTGGCTCCGAGCAGGGCGACGACCTCGCCGCGGCGGACGGTGAGGTCGATGCCGCGCAGGACGGGACGCGAGCCGAGCGTCGCCCGGGCTCCGCGGACGGATATGACCGGCTCGGTGCTCATGGGTGCCGCCTCTCGTGGGATCGGTTCACTTCGCGCCGAGCGCCTTCTGCAGCGCGGCGAGGTTGGACCGCATGACCTCGACGTAGTCATCGCCCTGGGACCGGTCGGTGATTCCCTCGAGCGGGTCGAGGACGTCCGTCTTCAGACCGGTGTCCTCGGCGAGGGTCTTCGCGGTCTTGTCGCTGGCGAGCGTCTCGAAGAAGACGGTGGTGACCTTGTCCTTCTTCGCTATGGTCTGGAGCTCCTTGACACGGGCCGGGCTGGGCTCGGACTCGGGGTCGACGCCCGAGATGCCCTCCTGGTCCAGGCCGTAGCGCTCGGCGAGGTAGCCGAAGGCGGAGTGCGTGGTGATGAACGTCTTCGTGGCGGAGTTCTTCAGGCCCTGCTCGAAGTCGGTGTGCAGGGTGGTGAGCTTCGCGACGAGCGCGTCGGTGTTCTTCCGGTAGTCCGCGGCGTGCTCGGGGTCGGCCTTCTCCATCCGGGCGCCGACCCCCTTGGCGACCTCGGCGTACTTCACGGGGTCGAGCCAGATGTGCGGGTCGGCGCCGGCCTCGGACTCGTGGTCCTCGTGCCCGGCCTCGGACTCGTGGTCCTCGTGCCCGGCCTCCTCGTGGCTCTCGCCGTGACCGTGGTCGTGGCCGCCCTCCGCGCTGTGGTGCTCCAGCTTCGTGAGGGTGGTGGCGTCCACCTTGTGCTGCGCGGTCGACTCCTCGATGGCCTGGTCGACGGCGGGCTGGACACCCTTGAGGTAGAGGATCAGACCGGCGTCGTTCAGCTCGGCGGTCTGGCGGGGCTTGAGCTCCAGGTCGTGCGGCTCGACTCCCGGCTTGGTGAGGGCGGTGACGGAGACGTTCTCGCCGCCGATCTGCTCGGCGAGATACTGCATGGGGTAGAACGACGCGGCGACCTTCAGCTTGCCGTCGCCCTCGCCGCCGTCGACGCCGGAGGCGTCGGACGTGGAACAGGCGGAGACGGCCGTGAGGCCGAGCGCGACCGCTCCGGCGGTGGCGACGGTGGGTATGAGGCGTCGTACGTTCATGACAGTCATTTTCAACAAAGTCGGAAACGATTGTCAATAAACCTTGCGCCCGGCTCCATCACCCCACCGATTTGATCCGGGGGGTGCGGCCGCCGGTAACCTGAAGCATTAGCCGTTCGTCGCCGTCGTAATGAAGAGAGCACCGTGGCCGCCGACAAGATCGACACCATCGTCAACCTGAGCAAGCGCCGTGGCTTTGTCTACCCGTGCAGCGAGATCTACGGCGGCCAGCGAGCCGCCTGGGACTACGGACCGCTCGGTGTCGAGCTCAAGGAGAACATCAAGCGCCAGTGGTGGCGCTACATGGTCACCTCGCGCGAGGACGTCGTCGGTATCGACTCGTCGGTGATCCTGGCCACCGAGGTCTGGGAGGCCTCGGGCCACGTCGCCACCTTCACCGACCCGCTCACCGAGTGCACCTCCTGCCACAAGCGTTACCGCGCCGACCACCTGGAGGAGGCGTACGAGGAGAAGCACGGCCGCCTCCCCGAGAACGGCCTCGCCGACCTGAACTGCCCCAACTGCGGCAACAAGGGCACCTTCACCGAGCCCAAGCAGTTCTCCGGCCTCCTCGCCACCCACCTCGGCCCCACCCAGGACTCCGGCTCGGTCGCCTACCTGCGTCCCGAGACCGCCCAGGGCATCTTCACCAACTTCGGCCAGGTGCAGCAGACTTCCCGCAAGAAGCCGCCGTTCGGCATCGCGCAGATGGGCAAGTCCTTCCGGAACGAGATCACTCCGGGCAACTTCATCTTCCGCACCCGTGAGTTCGAGCAGATGGAGATGGAGTTCTTCGTCAAGCCCGGCGAGGACGAGGAGTGGCAGCAGTACTGGATGGACCAGCGCTGGAACTGGTACCGCGACCTGGGTCTCCGTGAGGAGAACATGCGCTGGTACGAGCACCCGCAGGAGAAGCTCTCCCACTACTCCAAGCGCACCGCGGACATCGAGTACCGCTTCCAGTTCGGCGGCAGCGAGTGGGGCGAGCTCGAGGGCGTCGCCAACCGCACCGACTACGACCTCTCCGCGCACTCCAAGGCCTCCGGCACCGACCTGTCGTACTTCGACCAGGAAGCCGGCGAGCGCTGGACGCCGTACGTCATCGAGCCCGCCGCCGGTGTCGGCCGCGCCATGCTCGCCTTCCTCCTCGACGCCTACAACGAGGACGAGGCCCCCAACGCCAAGGGCGTCATGGAGAAGCGCACCGTGATGCGCCTCGACCCGCGCCTCGCGCCCGTCAAGGTCGCCGTCCTGCCGCTGTCCCGCAACCCGCAGCTCTCGCCGAAGGCCAAGGGCCTCGCCGCCGACCTGCGCAAGAACTGGAACATCGAGTTCGACGACGCCGGCGCCATCGGCCGCCGCTACCGCCGCCAGGACGAGATCGGCACCCCGTTCTGCGTCACCGTCGACTTCGACACCCTCGACGACAACGCGGTGACCGTGCGCGAGCGCGACACCATGAAGCAGGAGCGGGTCTCCCTCGACCAGATCCAGGGCTACCTGGGCAGCCGCCTGCTGGGCTGCTGAGCCCCGTGGCGTTCGAAGCCCCCGGTTCCGGGTAACGGAACCGGGGGCTTCGTGCACACTGGGCCCACGCCGTTGCGGATTCGGCCCAGGAGGCGCACATGCCGTCGATGACCACCAGCAAGGTCAGCAGATGGGACCAGCACGGGCGGGAACACGTCGTGCAGGTCAAAAAGGCGGGCATGCAGCGGCAGTTGACCTGCGGCACCTGTGACTGGCGCAAGAGCGCGCAGTTCCTGCCGTGGCTCAAGGCGGAGGAGCACCTCGCAGAGGCCCACCAGGCGACGGTGGACCCGACGGCCCAGGACGTCTGAGGCCGGGGCCGGACGTCTGAGGTTCGGGTCCCGTCGGTCGGGCCGCGCAGCACCGGCCGCGCAGGCACTGGTCCGCGCCCGTGGCCGATGCTCGTCCGTGTGACCCCGCCCGAAAACCTGGTGTCATCGCCCCGTCCGGCACGGTAGCGTCTCCGGCATGTCTTCGTTCTTCCAGATCTACGAGTGAGAGGGCGGCGGTCCTCCGCCCCCGTCCGACGTTTCCCGAGTCACTTCTCACCACATATGGGAGAGCCCCATGGCCAAGAGCCGGAACAACCTCCTCGGCGTCGGCGGACAGCGCAAGAAGCTGTCCCGCGCCGACCAGCAGGGCAACGGCCCCACCCGTAACGCGAGCCGCAAGGCCGCCGCCGACCAGAAGCAGGAGCTGCTGCGCAAGATGCGCGAGCGCGCTCAGGGCAAGTCGGAGGACCAGTCGCAGGCCGACGGGACCGCGTCCCAGGCGGACACTGCGGCCCCGCAGGAGGGCCGGGCCTGACAACAAGCAGCACGCAATGGCCCGGCCCGCGTCACGCGGACGCTGTTGGGTGATCCGGGCGTTGCCTCGCCCCGTCGATCGGCTGATCGGCGGGGCGAAGTGCTGCGAAGCGGCTGGTGCGGGTGCGGGCCCTCATGCGTCCAAGAGCGGGCCGACAGGCGATCCCGGCGGTGCGCGACAATGGGCGAATGACCACGCTCGCCCCCGCCTCCACCAACACGCTCCGGATCGGCCCGCACGCCGTGCAGCCGCCGGTGGTCCTCGCGCCCATGGCCGGTATCACGAACGCGCCCTTCCGCACGCTGTGCCGTGAGTTCAGCGGCGGGAAGGGGCTGTTCGTCAGCGAGATGATCACCACGCGGGCGCTGGTCGAGCGCAACGAGAAGACCATGCAGCTGATCCACTTCGACGAGACGGAGACGCCGCGCTCGATCCAGCTGTACGGGGTGGACCCGGTCACCGTCGGCAAGGCGGTGCGGATGATCGTGGACGAGGACCTGGCCGACCACATCGACCTGAACTTCGGCTGCCCGGTCCCCAAGGTCACCCGCAAGGGCGGCGGCTCCGCCCTCCCGTACAAGCGGCCGCTGCTGCGGGCGATCCTGCACGAGGCCGTGTCCAACGCCGGTGGCCTGCCGGTCACCATGAAGATGCGCAAGGGCATCGACGACGATCACATCACCTACCTCGACGCGGGCCGTATCGCGGTCGAGGAGGGCGTCACGGCCATCGCGCTGCACGGGCGCACGGCGGCGCAGCACTACGCCGGCACCGCCGACTGGGACGCGATCGCCCGCCTCAAGGAGCACGTACCGGAGATCCCGGTGCTCGGCAACGGCGACATCTGGTCTGCGGACGACGCGCTGCGGATGGTGCGCGAGACGGGCTGTGACGGGGTGGTCGTGGGCCGCGGGTGCCTCGGGCGGCCGTGGCTGTTCGCGGACCTGGTGGCGGCCTTCGAGGGGAGCCCGGCGCAGTACGTGCGGCCGACGCTGCACGAGGTCGCGGACGTGATGCTGCGGCACGCGACGCTGCTGGGAGAGTGGATCGGCGACGAGTCGCGCGGTGTGATCGACTTCCGGAAGCACGTTGCCTGGTATCTGAAGGGCTTCGCGGTCGGCTCCGACATGCGCAAGAAGCTGGCGATCACGTCGTCGCGGGCCGAGCTGGGCGCTCAGTTGAGCGCGCTGGATCTGGACCAGCCGTGGCCTTCGGGCGCGGACGGCCCGCGCGGGCGGACATCGGGGAACAACCGGGTCGTACTGCCCGACGGCTGGCTGCGGGACCCGTACGACTGCGCGGGCGTCAGCGCTGACGCGGAACTCGACACCTCAGGCGGCTGACGACCGCCGATGCGGTCCGGATGATGGAATTCCATCGCTTCGGGCGGCGTGATTCTCGCCACCCCTGATAGGGGGTGCGCTCAGATGAGCGAATCCCAGGCGGCTGCACCTCTCAAAGGATGGCACTCAGTGCCATCCTTTTGGTCTTCGAGGCATGGAGTGACGCATAACGCAACGTGTCCATGGCCGAGTGGATTGTCTGCGCCGGGTGATCATTCGTTCAAGAGTTGAAGAGGAGGGTCTACATCTCCGGCCGTCTCGAGCACTTTCGATCTGCTGGCGGACGAGTGGTTAAGGCCGTATGACGCGCAAGTGGACGTACCCACACGCCTTCGATCTGGGTATGTTCCTCGCCGTCAGGGCAGCCACCGAGTCCTCGAGGAGTCGAGACCCGTGTCGGAAAACAAAGATCAGAAGTTCGTCTACGACTTCACCGAGGGCAACAAAGACCTCAAGGACCTGCTCGGCGGGAAGGGTGCGAACCTCGCCGAGATGACCAACCTCGGTCTGCCGGTCCCTCCCGGCTTCACGATCACCACCGAGGCGTGCAAGGTCTACCTCGACAGTGGCGAAGAGCCGCCCGCGCTCCGCGACGAGGTGACCGCCCACCTCGACGCCCTCGAGCAGACGATGGGCAAGAAGCTCGGCCAGGCCGACGACCCGCTGCTGGTATCCGTACGGTCGGGTGCCAAGTTCTCGATGCCCGGCATGATGGACACCGTCCTCAACATCGGTCTCTCCGACGAGTCGGTGGCGGGCCTCGCCCAGCAGGCCGGCGACGAGCGCTTCGCCTGGGACTCCTACCGCCGCCTCATCCAGATGTTCGGCAAGACCGTGCTGGGCGTCGACGGCGAGCTCTTCGAGGAGGCCCTCGACGAGGCCAAGGCCGCCAAGAAGGTCACCGTCGACACCGACCTCGACGCCGCGGACCTGAAGAAGCTGGTCAAGCAGTTCAAGAAGATCGTCAAGGCCGAGGCCGGACGTGACTTCCCGCAGGACGCCCGCGAGCAGATGGACCTCGCCATCCACGCGGTCTTCGACTCCTGGAACACCGACCGCGCCAAGCTCTACCGCCGCCAGGAGCGCATCCCCGGCGACCTCGGCACCGCGGTCAACGTCTGCTCCATGGTCTTCGGCAACCTCGGCCCCGACTCCGGCACCGGCGTCGCCTTCACCCGTGACCCCGCCTCCGGCCACCAAGGCGTGTACGGCGACTACCTGCAGAACGCGCAGGGCGAGGACGTCGTCGCCGGTATCCGCAACACCGTGCCCCTCGCCGAGCTCGAGTCGATCGACAAGAAGTCGTACGACCAGCTGATGCAGATCATGGAAACGCTCGAGACGCACTACAAGGACCTGTGCGACATCGAGTTCACCATCGAGCGCGGCCAGCTGTGGATGCTGCAGACCCGGGTCGGCAAGCGCACCGCCGGTGCGGCCTTCCGCATCGCCACCCAGCTCGTCGACCAGGGCCTCATCGACGAGGCGGAGGCGCTCCAGCGCGTCAACGGCGCCCAGCTCGCGCAGCTGATGTTCCCGCGCTTCGAAGACGAGGGAGCGCGCGGCGGGAAGGGGCCCGAGCTGCTCGGCCGCGGTATCGCCGCCTCCCCGGGCGCGGCCGTCGGCAAGGCCGTCTTCGACTCCTACACCGCGGTCAAGTGGTCGCGCTCCGGCGAGAAGGTCATCCTCATCCGCCGTGAGACCAACCCCGACGACCTGGACGGCATGATCGCCGCCGAGGGCATCCTCACCTCGCGCGGCGGCAAGACCTCGCACGCGGCCGTCGTCGCCCGCGGCATGGGCAAGACCTGTGTCTGCGGCGCCGAGGAGCTCGAGGTCGACACCAAGCGCCGCCGGATGACGGTGAACGGCACCGTCATCGAGGAGGGCGACGTCGTCTCCATCGACGGCTCCACCGGCAAGGTCTACAAGGGCGAGGTGCCCGTCGTGCCCTCCCCGGTCGTCGAGTACTTCGAGGGCCGGATGCACGCCGGAGCCGACGACGCCGACGAGCTGGTCGCCGCCGTGCACCGGATCATGGCGTACGCGGACCGGGTGCGCCGCCTGCGGGTACGGGCCAACGCCGACAACGCCGAGGACGCGATGCGCGCCCGCCGTTTCGGCGCCCAGGGCATCGGCCTGTGCCGCACCGAGCACATGTTCCTCGGTGAGCGCCGCGAGATGGTCGAGAAGCTGATCCTCGCGGACACCGACGACGAGCGTGAGGAGGCGCTGCGGGCGCTGCTTCCCCAGCAGAAGCAGGACTTCGTCGAGCTGTTCGAGGCGATGGACGGCCTGCCGGTGACGGTGCGTCTGCTCGACCCGCCGCTGCACGAGTTCCTGCCCGACATCACCGAGCTCTCGGTGCGTGTCGCCCTCGCCGAGGCCCGCAAGGACTCCAACGAGAACGACCTGCGCCTGCTGCAGGCCGTGCACCGGCTGCACGAGCAGAACCCGATGCTGGGTCTGCGCGGTGTGCGCCTCGGGCTCGTCATCCCCGGCCTGTTCACCATGCAGGTGCGGGCCATCGCGGAGGCCGCCTCGCAGCGCATCGAGGCCAAGGGCGACCCGCGTGCCGAGATCATGATTCCGCTCGTGGGCACCGTCCAGGAGCTGGAGATCGTGCGCGAGGAGGCCGAGCAGGTCATCGCCGAGGTGCAGCAGCGGACCGGCGTCGAGCTGAAGCTGGCGCTCGGCACGATGATCGAGCTGCCGCGCGCCGCGCTGACCGCCGGTCAGATCGCGGAGGCCGCCGAGTTCTTCTCCTTCGGCACCAACGACCTCACCCAGACCGTGTGGGGCTTCTCCCGGGACGACGTGGAGGCCAGCTTCTTCACCGCGTACCTGGAGAAGGGCATCTTCGGGGTCTCGCCGTTCGAGACCATCGACAAGGACGGCGTCGGTTCGCTCGTACGCAGCGCGGTGGAGGCCGGCCGGGCCACGCGGCCCGACCTCAAGCTCGGCGTCTGCGGCGAGCACGGCGGCGACCCCGAGTCGGTGCACTTCTTCCACGAGGTGGGCCTGGACTACGTCTCCTGCTCGCCGTTCCGTATCCCGGTGGCGCGGCTCGAGGCCGGCCGCGCGGCGGCACAGTCGTCGGGCAGCGACTCCCGGTAGGCGTAGGGAGCGGCAACAAGCGGGGGCGGGCGCCCGGTCGGGGGCGCCCGCCCCTTCCGTATACCCCGGCGCCTTCGGCTCACCCGGCTCTGCCGCCCCTTCCGGCGCCTTCCTCCGCCTGAGGGGTCGGGGAGGTTTCTGTTGAATCGTGAGTCAGCAGAAATCGGTTGAACAGCGTATCAGTGCGCGCTCGACGTCTTAACAACAATCGAATTTCTGCCATTCGCGCCGCAAACAACGGACGGAACGCGGCCGACGGATCCCCACCCGTCGGCCGCGCTCCATTACCCGTGCCGGACACGGAGCCGCAACCTCCAGCACCGCCGCCGGACGCGCAAAGCCCCCCACGGTCCTCGCTGCGTCACATCGGTGAAGTAGGTTTCGTGCCCGACGTCGTACAGCTTTTCGGTTGACCCCCAGGCCACGCGAGGCGTTTCAACTGTGGCCGAAACACCGTGGTAACGTCCTGTGATTGCATGCATACTCAGTGATCGGGGCGATTGCGGGTGCAACATGGGGGTTCGGTGCTTCGTATTCATTTCAATGCGGACGACCTGGCGCGAGTGAGGATGGCGGCCAGGCCGGACGCTTTGTGGGAATCGATTCTCAGTTTTCACCGATTGCGCGACCGAAGGGGCGGAATGGCCTTCGGTGAATGGCGCTCCGAAGCCCGGCAGCGGTTGAAAAGTGAAACACGACTGCTCTCGGCGCTCGTGCCCCAGCGCGGATATTTCCCGGATTTCCTCACGCCTCCGCAGGGCTCGGAGGGCCTCGACCCGGGCCTCGAGGCCCTGCGGGACACACCCCCGGCGCGCCTGCACGCCGAGGTGGCACTCCTCTCCGCCCACCGCTCGCCGCTGCGCACGCTGCCCGGCCGGCTCGCCCTGCTCGCCGAGGGCAGGGCGGAGGCGGTCGCCCGGCTCGTGGGAGTGCTGCGCGCGTACTACCAGGCGGCCGTGGAGCCGTACTGGACGCACATCCTGGGCCGGGTGGAGGCGGACCGTGCCGCCCGCGGCCGCGCGCTGCTCGACGGCGGCGCGGGCGAACTCCTCGCCTCCCTGCCGCCGGTGCTGCGCTGGCGCGCGCCCGTCCTGGAGGCCGACTATCCCGTCGACCGCGAACTGCATCTGAACGGGCGGGGGCTGCTCCTGCAGCCGTCGTTCTTCTGCCGCGGGACACCGGTCGTATACCGCGACACGTCCCTGCCGCCGGTTCTCGTCTATCCGCTCTCACACAGCCACGAGCCGGCCGCCGGTGAGGTCGTGGGCGCCTCGCTGGGCCGCCTCGTGGGCCATACGCGCTCCGCGGTGCTCCAGGCCATCCGCAACGGCTGTACGACCAGTGAACTGGCCCGCAGGGCGGGGGTCTCCCTCGCCTCCGCGAGCCAGCACGCCGCCGTGCTGCGCGAGGCGGGCCTGGTGGTGACCCTGCGCCACGGCAACGCGGTGCTGCACTCGCTCACCCCGCTGGGCGCCGCCCTGCTGCGCGGCGGCGCCACACCGGAGCCCGAGCGCTATGCCCGGAACGGTCCGGTCACCTCGTAGGTGATGCCGCCCGAGGAACGGCCGCTGGTGCCGCGCCGGCTGGAGAAGTACAGCCGGCTGCCGTCGGGCGAGAAGGCCGGGCCGCAGATCTCGGAGCCCGGCCGGCCGGTCACCCGCAGGAACGGCGCGACGACGTCGTCCGGGGTGATCACGCAGATCTCCATGTTGCCGCCGTCCTCCGCGACGAACAGGTCGCCGGACGAGAAAGAATTCTTCCCCGGCAGCGATGACTGTCGGGCGGCCCGTCCGTCTACCCCTTCGAACGCAGCGAACAGCTTCGCGGCGACAGGACGCACCGCACCGCGGCGCACGACCGGGAGAGACCACCATGCCTCAGATGATCTTCGTCAACCTGCCCGTCAAGGACCTGGAGACCAGCAAGGCCTTCTGGAACAAGCTGGGTTACTCCTTCAACCCGCAGTTCTCCGGCGAGAACGAGGCCTGCCTCGTCTTCAGCGACACCATCTTCGCGATGCTGCTGACCGAGCCGCGTTTCAAGGACTTCACCAAGAAGGACATCGTCGACGCCGCCACCAGCACGGAGACCATCCTGGCCCTGAGCGCGGACAGCCGCGAAAAGGTCGACGAGTTGGCGGACGCCGCCCTCGCCGCCGGCGGCTCGCCCGCCAACGAGACCCAGGACTACGGCTTCATGTACGGCCGCTCCTTCCACGACCCCGACCACCACATGTGGGAGGTCGTGTGGATGGACGTCGAGGCGATGCAGCAGGCGACGGCCGAGGGCGAGTGACCGCGCGCCGCCGCTCGGCAGGGGGTTGCAGGGGGGCGCGAGGGGATTGCCGCTCACGCGTCGCGAAGGGTCAGGGCAGTGACAGGCGACGCGTGAGCGGAGTGTGCGAGCGGTGCGGCCGCCCGGAGCGGCCGACCGCTTACGTCCGTGCAGCCGTACCTCAGTGCAGCCGTACCTCGTACGCGGTCACCACGGTCGACTCGTCGTCCAGGCAGCGCCCGCTCCCGAGGTCGAAGCGCTGCTTGAGCAGCGGGGAGGCGACGAACGGCCGGCCGGCCAGCGAACCGAGCAGACCCCGCGAGAGGACCTGCGCGCCGGTGAACGGGTCGCGGTTGTCGATGGCGTACGGCCGGCCCTCGCGGTCCAGGAACAGCGCCGCCTGACGGCCGTCGGGCAGCAGAGCGGCCAGGCCCCGGCCGGGGATGAGACGGGACAGCGGGCACACCGCCAGCCACTCGCCGCCCACCAGGAGCTGCAACTGCGTGTCCGTCTCGGGGGCGAGCTGCTCGGGTGCGGTCGTCATTGCGGTCATCGGGCGGCACCTTCCAGGGCGTCTTCCAGCGGTCGGATGGACAGCAGCGGCAGGTCGGGCTTGACCTGGTCGCGCTCGGGCACGAACTTCACCGTCGGGTCCGGGGTGTCGGGGGCGTTGACGAAGGACACGAAGCGCAGCAGTCGTTCGGGGTCGTTCAGCGTCTCGGCCCACTCGTCCCGGTAGCCGGCGACGTGGTCGGCCATCAGCGACTCCAGCTCGGCGCAGATGCCCAGCGAGTCGTGCACGACCACGTCCCGTACGTGATCCAGGCCGCCCTCGATGCGCTCCAGCCAGGTGGAGGTGCGCTCGAGGCGGTCGGCGGTGCGGATGTAGAACATCAGGAAGCGGTCGATCAGCCGGACCAGTTCGGCGTCGGAGAGGTCCTGGGCGAGCAGGTCCGCGTGGCGCGGGGTGGCGCCGCCGTTGCCGCCGACGTACAGGTTCCAGCCGTTCGCCGTCGCGATCACGCCGAAGTCCTTCGACTGGGCCTCCGCGCACTCGCGCTGGCAGCCGGAGACCGCCGACTTCAGCTTGTGCGGCGAGCGCAGGCCCCGGTAGCGCAGCTCCAGGTCGATCGCCATGCGCACCGAGTCCTGCACGCCGTAACGGCACCAGGTCTGCCCCACACAGGACTTCACCGTGCGCAGCGCCTTGCCGTACGCGTGCCCGGACTCGAAGCCGGCGTCCACCAGCCGCGCCCAGATCTGCGGCAGCTGGTCGACGCGCGCGCCGAACATGTCGATCCGCTGACCGCCGGTGATCTTCGTGTAGAGGCCGAAGTCACGGGCCACCTCACCGATCACGATCAGCTTCTCCGGAGTGATCTCACCGCCGGGGATGCGGGGAACGATCGAGTACGAGCCGTTCTTCTGCAGATTGGCGAGATGGTGGTCGTTGGTGTCCTGCAGCGCCGCCTGCTCGCCCTCCAGGACATAGCCGCTGGCCCCGATGGTCGGCGCGAGCGAGGCGATGATCGAACCGACCGTCGGCTTGCAGATCTCGCACCCGTTGCCGCCCCTGGCCGCCTCACGGCCGTGCCCGTCGAGCAGCTGCTGGTACGAGGTGATGCGCAGCGCGCGCACGATCTCGTACAGCTCCTGGCGGGTCTGGCCGAAGCAGCCGCACAGGCCCTTGTCGACCTCGACGCCCGACGCCTCCAGCTCGGCGTTGACGAGCTGGCCGAGGACCTTGACACAACTGCCGCAGCCCGTACCGGCCTTGGTGCACTTCTTCACCTCGGGCACGGTCGTGCAGGAGTGTTCGGTGACCGCGCCGCGGATCGTGCCCTTGGTGACGTTGTGGCAGGAGCAGACGACCGCCTCGTCGGGCAGCGCGGAGGGGCCGAGCGCGGCCGGCGCACCGGCACCGGCCGGCAGCACCAGCTGTTCGGGGGACATCGGCGGCACGGAGCCGGTGAAGGCACGCAGCGTGCCGTAGGCGTCTGCGTCCCCGACCAGGATTCCGCCGAGCAGCTCGCCCCCGGGGCCGACGACCAGCTTCTTGTAGACACCGGCGCGGGAGTCGGAGTACACGACGTCGAGGCAGCCGTCGGCCGCGCCGTGCGCGTCACCGAACGAGGCCACGTCCACACCGAGCAGCTTCAGCTTGGTGGACGTGTCCGCGCCGGTGAACGACGCCACCTCGCCGTCCAGGGCGGCGGCCGCCGCATCCGCCATCTCGTAGCCGGGCGCGACGAGACCGTAGACCCGGCCGTCCGCCGCCAGCGCGCACTCGCCGATCGCGAAGACCGCCGGATCGGAGGTGCGGCACTGCTCGTCGACGATGATGCCGCCGCGCTGGCCGACCGCGAGTCCCGCGTCGCGGGCGAGCTGGTCCCGGGGCCGTACGCCCGCGGAGAAGACGACCAGGTCGGTGGCGAGCGACGAACCGTCCGAGAGCGCCATGCCGTTGACGGCGCCGCTCTCGTCGGCCGTGACCTCCTGGGTGCCGACGCCCGTGTGGACGCTCAGCCCCATGTTCTCGATGGTGCGCAGCAGCGCCGCGCCGCCGCCCTCGTCCACCTGCACCGGCATCAGGCGCGGCGCGAACTCCACGATGTGGGTCTCCAGGCCCAGTCCCTTGAGCGCGCCCGCCGCCTCGAGGCCGAGCAGACCGCCGCCGACGACGGCGCCGACGCGCGCCTTCTTGGCGTACTCCTCGATCGCGAGGAGGTCCTCGATGGTGCGGTAGACGAAGCAGCCCTCCGCGTCCTTGCCGGGCACCGGGGGCACGAACGGGTACGAGCCGGTGGCCAGCACCAGCGTGTCGTACGCGATCGTCCGGCCCGCGCGGGAGGTGACGATGCGGGCGGCGGTGTCGATGGTCTCCGCCGGGTCGTCCAGGTGCAGTTCGATGCCGTGCTTCTCCATGAAGCCGTCCTCGACCATCGACAGGTCGTCGGGCGTGTTCCCGGAGAAGTACGAGGTCAGACGGACCCGGTCGTAAGCGGCGCGGGGCTCCTCGCACAGCACGACGATCCGCGCCCGCCCGGTGACGCCGCGCTCGGCGAGGGCCTCCAGGAATCGCTGGCCGACCATCCCGTGGCCGACGACCACGATCGTGGGGGTGGTGGACGTCGCAGGCATGTCAGAGGCCTCCATCATTCGTGAGCAGGTGGAGCAGGGGGAGGGAGTCCGGCAGGGCCTCGTCGCCCTCCCAGGCCCGGGCGAGCGCGCCGACCGACGCGAGATCCCCGAGCAGAACGCCGCCGACGAGCCGGTCCCCGCGGACGACGACCTTGCGGTACGCGCCTCGGGTGGCATCGGCGAGCTGGACGACGTCGTCCCCCGGCCGGGGGGTCGGGTCGCCGAACGCGGCGAGGTCGAGCGGACTCGTCGACGAGGCCAGCGTCAGCCGGGTCAGCGCCCGGGTGCCGGTGTAGCGGGCGATGGTGCCGGTGCCGGGCACGGAGGCGTTGAGCACGGACGCGAGGACGTCCGCCTGTTCCAGCGCGGGGCCCGCCAGCCCGTGGACGACGCCGTCGTGCTCGGCGCAGTCGCCGATGGCGTGGATGTACGGGTCGGAGGTGCGCAGCTCGTCGTCGACGACGACACCGCGCCGCACCTCGAGCCCGGCGTCCACGGCCAGACCGACACGGGGCCGCACCCCGCAGGCAAGCACCACGATCTCGGCGTCCAGCGTGAAACCGTCCGCCAGGACCACCGCGCCGACCGCCCCCTCGGGGGTGGTCCGCAGTCCGCGGACCCGGCACTCGGTGTGCACCTCGACGCCGAGGAGCTCCAGGTGCGCGCGCAGCAGCGCGGACGCGGACACGTCCAGCTGGCGTTCCATCAGGTGCTCGCCCTGCTGGGCCAGCACCACCTTTGCGCCGCGGGTGGCCAGCGCACGGGCCGCGGACACGCCGAGCAGCCCGCCGCCGACGATCACCGCACGCGTCCCAGGGCCGACCGCCGCGGACAGGGCCGCGCAGTCGTCGAGGGTGCGGAAGGGGTGGACGCCGTCCGGAAGTCCAGGGCCGCCCGGTGCGCCGATGCCGCGCAGCGGCGGCAGCACCGGGTTGGAGCCGGTCGCGAGCACAAGCCGGTCGTATGCCACCGTCGTGCCGTCCGCGCAGTGCACGAGCCGCAGGCCGCGGTCGATCGCGGTCGCCCGCACACCGCGCCGCACCGGCACCTCGGGCAGGGCGATCACCTCGGGGCCGTACCGCCCCGCGAGCACCTCCGCGAGCAGCACCCGGTTGTACGGGGCGTGCGTCTCCTCGCCCAGGACCGTGACGCGGGCGCCCGCGCCGAGCTGACGCGCGAGCCGCGCGCCTGCCGTCCCGCCGCCGATCACCACGATCTCCGAAGTCATGCAAGCAGCGTGCGTCGCCGGTGTTACCCGGCAGGTTCCCTTCTGTTTCCCGCGGGGAACCTTGCCCTCAGCGGGGGCGACCGCGGGGTGTGAGGCGGGTCGGCCGCTGCCCGGGGCGCTTTCCCCCCACCCCGCCCCCGCTGTACCGATATGCGGCTCCGCCGCGTGGCGGGCTCCGCCCGGACCCGTACCGCGCGCTCCGCGCGGTGTTCGGTGGCTCCGCCTCAGACTCCCCCTGCGGCCCGGTGGCCGTGGGAGGTACCCCCAGCGGGACTTGAGGTGGCCCGCCGGCGGGGCTGGGTTGCCGCGGAGCGAAATCAGCCCGTCTGGGGCCCCACGCCTGGCGGCGTGGGAGGTACCCCGCCCATGGCCGCCAGGCCGCAGGTGGGGGTATCGAGGACACCGCGCGGAGCGCGGTCCGGGGTTCGGGGCTTGCCCCCGGGAGGAAGAGGCTCAGCACCCCCGAACGAAGCTCGGCTTCGACCAGTGGACTGCGTGAGGTGAGCCGGCCCCTGAGCGTCGCCGCCGGCGGAAGCCGATCCGTGCCGGAAGCCGATCCGTGCCGGAAGCCGATCCGTGGCGGAAGTCGCCCCGTGGCGGAAGTCGCCCCGCCCCCGTCGGCTCGGGGCCTGACGGGAGCGGGGGATCCGGCGGTACGAGGGACGGTAGGGGTACCGGTCCGTCAGCCTCTCTGCGCGCCGCTCGCCCGGCGGCGCAGGAGCAGCGTTCCGCCCACGGCGGCTGCGGTCAGTACCGCCGCGCCCGCCGCGATCTGGGTGGTGTCGGGGCCCACGCTTCCGCCGACGCCGGATATGACATGCCCGCTCGTCCACGGCTTCCTGCCCGGGGTGGCGGGTGACGGGTACACCTTCAGCTCCCCGAAGTCCCTGGCATGTGCCCCGCGGGCACCGGAACCGGCCGTGGCAGGCACTGGCGCGATGCCGGTCGGCGGGCGGGCGGTGGTGCGCATGAGGCCTCCGAGGGAGCGCGTGATGCGGTGTGTCGTCCTTTCAGAGGTAAGAGGCGCGCCGTGCCCCGCGCCTGCTGATGGCGAATCAGATTACGTCGTCCGGTACGGCGTGGCGCCTTGGACGGAGTGTGTCGCTGCAGGTCGTGGACGTTGGTGCCGCGTCAGCCGGGCGTGTCGCGCCCACCGGACCGAACGGGTGACCGGCGCCCCCTCTGAGATTGATCGCAGGTGGCGCTTGACCTCAACCAAGCTTGAGGTATGAGACTCCTCGGCATGGACATCAACACGCCTGACACCCCGGCCACCCCCGCCCCCCTCCAGCTCGCCGTCATCATCGGCAGCAACCGCGACGGCCGCTTCGGTACCACCGTCGCCCGATGGTTCCTCTCCCGCGCCGCTCAGCGCGAGGACTTCACCGTCGAGGTGGTCGACCTGGCCGACGCGGACCTGCCCACCGCGCTCTCCTACAACCCCTCGCCCCACGTGACGGCCGAGCTGGCCAAGGTCACCCCGCAGCTCGCCGCCGCCGATGCCTTCGTCGTCCTCACCCCCGAGTACAACCACTCCTTCCCCGCCGCTCTCAAGAGCCTCGTCGACTGGCACTTCGCCGAGTGGCAGGCCAAGCCCGTCGGCTTCGTCTCCTACGGAGGCATTTCCGGCGGCCTGCGCGCGGTCGAGCAGCTGCGCCAGGTCTTCGCCGAGCTGCACGCCGTCACCGTCCGCGACACGGTGTCCTTCCACAACGCGGGCGCCCTCTTCGACGACGCCGGCAACCACCGCGACCCGAGCGCCCCTGATGCCGCCGCCAAGACGATGCTGGACCAGCTCTCCTGGTGGGGCGATGCCCTGCGGTCCGCCAAGTCCGTCCGCCCCTACGCGAGCTGAAGGACCACGGGCGTGCCGTAGCCGCAGTTGCGTACGGTGGCGGGGTGGGGCCCGACCGGCCCCCCCGCCCCGCACCCGTATACAAGCCGACGACCGAGCCGACGACCGAGAAGGAGCCCGTGCCGTGGAACAGACCCCCGCCGCGCCGCCGCTGCTCACCGTGATGACCACGACCGACAGCGCGGACAAGGCGCAGAAGCTCGCGCGGGACGCGGTCGAGGCCCGGCTGGCCGCGTGCGCGCAGATTTCCGCGCCGGTGACCTCGGTCTACCACTGGCAGGACGCCATCGAGACCGCGGAGGAGTGGCAGGTCCTCTTCAAGACGACACCGGCCTGCTACAACGCCCTCGAGGCACACCTGACCGCCGCCCACGACTACGAGACCCCGGAGATCATCGCCACCCCGGTGGTGCGAGTGAACGCTGCCTACGCGGCCTGGGCGCGAGCGGAGACCGTGGCCCGATGAGCGCGCGGGACCGGCTTCCGTTCTTCGTCTACGGCACCCTGCGGCCGGGCGAACGCAACCACGACCTGTTCCTGCGGGGCCGTACGACAGCGGAGCGCCCGGCCCTGCTGCCGGGCGCGCGGCTCTACGAGGGCCCCGGCTACCCGTACGCCGTCGACGACCCGGGCGGCCCGGTCGCCGCCGTCGGCGAGGTGGTGACGGCGTCGCCCCAGGAGTACCGGCGACTGCTCGCGGCTCTGGACCGGCTCGAGGAGTACACCGGCCGGCCGGGCCATCCGGACAACCTGTACGAGCGGGTGATCCGGGACGTCGTCCTCGAGGACGGCACGGCGGTCCGGGCCTGGGTCTACGTGGCCGCCGAGCCGTTGGCCCGCGAGCTGCGGGCCCGCGGCGCCCCCGTCGACGGCGCGGACTGGCACGAAGCGGTCACCGGGCGGCTGCCCGGCTCACCGACTCCACCCGCACCGCGCACACCTTGAACTCCGGCATGCGCGAGGTCGGGTCCAGCGCCGGGTTCGTCACCGTGTTGACCCGGCCTTCGCCCGGCCAGTGGAACGGCATGAACACGGTGTCCGGCCGGATTCCCGTGGTGATCCGCGCCGGCCCGCTCGCCCGGCCGCGCCGGGACACCACGGCGACCGGCTCTCCCTCTTGGACACCGAGACGTTCCGCCAGCTGCGGATGCAGCTCGACGAACGCACTCGGCGCGGCGGTGTTCAGCTCGTCCACCCGCCTCGTCTGCGCCCCCGACTGGTACTGGGCGACCACCCGCCCGGTCGTCAGCAAGACCGGATACTCGGCGTCGGGCTCCTCGGCGGCCGGCCGGTGCCCCACGGACACGAACCGTGCCCGTCCGTCGGGGGTGGCGAACCGGTCGAGGAACAGACGCGGCGTCCCGGGGTGCGCACCGGCCTCCTGCGGGCCCTCCCCTTCAGGGCAGGGCCAGAACACGCCGTTCTCCTCGGCGATCCTGCGGTACGTGATGCCGGAGTAGTCGGCCGGGCCGCCCGCGGACGCGCGCCGCAACTCCTCGAAGACCTCCTCCGGGTCGGCCGGGAAGCCCTTCTCGTGCCCGAGCAGCGCCGCGAGCGCGCTCAGCACCTCGAGATCGCTGCGCACACCCTCCGGGGCGTCGAGCGCCTTGCGGCGCAGCAGCACCCGGCCTTCCAGGCTGGTCGTCGTGCCGGTCTCCTCCGCCCATTGGGTCACCGGCAGCACCACGTCCGCGAGCGCCGCCGTCTCCGAGAGCACCACGTCCGCGACGGCCAGGAAGTCCAGCGCCTTGAGCCGCCCCTCGATGTGCGCGGCGCGCGGCGCGGAGACGACCGGGTTCGAGCCCATCAGCAGCAGCGACTTCACCTCGCCGCCCAGCGCGTCCAGCAGCTCGTACGCACTGCGTCCCGGACCGGGCAGCGACTGTGGGTCGACGCCCCACACACCGGCCACATGGGCCCGCGCCGCCGGGTCGTCCAGCTTGCGGTAACCCGGCAGCTGGTCGGCCTTCTGGCCGTGCTCGCGGCCGCCCTGGCCGTTGCCCTGCCCGGTCAGACAGCCGTAGCCGGACAGCGGACGGCCCGCCCGCCCGGTCGCCAGGCACAGGTTGATCCACGCGCTCACGGTGTCCGTGCCCTTGGAGTGCTGCTCGGGGCCGCGGGCCGTCAGCACCATGGCGGACGGCGCGTCGCAGAACAGCCGCACCGCCTCGCGCAGCTGGGGCACGCCCACGCCGGTGATCCGCTCGACCAGCTCCGGCCAGTGCGCCATCGCGGCGGCCCTGGCGTCGGCCCAGCCGCTCGTACGCTCCGCGAGGAACTCCTCGTCGGTGCGCCCCTGGGCCACCACTTCGTGCAGCAGGCCCAGCGCGAGCGCCAGATCGGTGCCGGGACGCGGCGCCAGATGAAGATCGGCCTGCTCCGCCGTCTTCGTACGCCGGGGGTCGACGACGATCAGCGTGCCGCCGTTTTCCTTCAGTTCGGTGAGATAACGCAGCGCGGGCGGCATCGTCTCCGCGAGGTTGGAGCCGACGAGGATGACACAGCCGGTCTTCGGAATGTCCTCGAGCGGGAACGGCAGCCCGCGGTCGAGGCCGAACGCCTTGATGTGCGCGGCCGCCGCCGACGACATGCAGAAACGGCCGTTGTAGTCGATCTGAGAGGTGCCGAGCACGACCCGGGCGAACTTCCCGAGCGTGTACGCCTTCTCGTTGGTCAGCCCGCCGCCGCCGAAGACGCCCACCGCGTCGGCGCCGTGCAGGTCCGTCGTACGCCGCAGCCCGTTGGCGACCGTACGCAGTGCCTCCTCCCAGGTGGCCGGTTCGAGCCGGCCTGTGGCGTGGCTTCTGACGAGCGGCCCGGTCAGGCGCACCCGGGAGGAGAGAAGGGCGGGCGACGTACGGCCCTTGCCGCACAGAGCGCCCCGGTTGACGGGGAAGTCGGGGCGCTCCACCACCTCGACGACCGGCTCGGCGTCGGGACCGGAAGCGGATCCGCGGCGCAGATTCATGCCGCACTGCAGGGCGCAGTAGGGGCAGTGGGTCGGGGTGGTCTCGTCGCGCATGACGCCCAGCGTGGAACATCCGTGTTACGCGCGCGGACGCGGCACATTACGGACGAGGTACACCTGGCTCCGCGACCGGCCCGCGACGGCGTGAGGAGCCGCCGCGGGCTGTCGGTCGTCGGTTTCCGGCCGTCTTCAGACGCGGCGGCTGTCGTTCGTCGTCAGGCGCGGCGGCCCAGCATCGCCAGCAGCCTCGACTGCGGGTCGTCGCCCGGCGGCGGCTCGATCGGCGGGGCGAAGAGCCCGGACTTCGACAGCTCCGCCGCGTACGGGGCGACCTCGTCCAGGGCGAAGGCCACCAGCGCGTCCGGAAGCCGCTCGTCCGCGCCGATTCCGCGCGACAGGTCCCAGGCGTGCACCACCGCGTCGCTGATCATCTGCGCGCAGTACGCCGTGGCCGGTGTCTCCCCGTACGACAGTTGCACGGTCCCCTCCAGCGCCCCGTCCGCCGAGAACGCCTTGTGGGCGGTGCGGGCGGCCGCGTCCCAGGTACGGCGGGGATGCTCGCCGAGGACGTCGCCGTCGTACGCGTCCCCGATGTCCTCGATGGTGGCCTGCTCCGTCACCAGATCGGGCACCCACAGCTGTTCGGCCGTGAGGTGATTGACGAGATCGCGCACCGACCACTCGGTGCACGGGGTGGGGTCGTCCCACTGGTCGTCCCGCACGGCGTGCACCCGGTCGGTGAAGAGGGCCAGCGCCTCGGTGTGCCGCGTCAGCAGTGTTGCCGCGTCTTTTCTCATACCGCTCACTTTTGCGCGCCGGGGATGCGGAGGCGAGCGTAGGCGTCCGTGAGCCTTCGGCGTGTCAGAGCTGCCTGTCAGCGGCGGGCGTCCGCGAGGGCGTCCCGGACGCCCGGTTCCTGCGCGCCCAGGAACCGGGGATCCGGCCGGAAGACGGCGTCCAGCGACGCCTTTCCCGCCGCGAACATCTCGCGCGCACTGCCGTAGTACCAGGTCGCGTCATGGGGTTCCGCGACCCCGACGCCGTACGAGTCGACGCCGGCCGACCGGCACAGCGCGACGGCCCGGCGGATGTGGAAGCCCTGAGTGACGAGCAGCGCCCGCTGCACCCCGAAGATCTTCTTCGCCCGAACGCACGAGTCCCAGGTGTCGAACCCGGCGTAGTCGCTGACGATCCGGTCGTCCGGCACGCCGCGCTCGGTCAGATACGTCCGCATGGCGTCCGGCTCGTCGTACTCCACCCGGCTGTTGTCGCCGGTGACCAGCACCACCTCGACCTTGCCGGTCCGGTACAGCTCGGCAGCGGCGTCCAGCCGGTGGGCGAGGTACGGGGAGGGCCGGCCACGCCACAGCCCGGCGCCGAAGACGAGCGCGACGTCCCGGACCGGTGCCTCGGCCACCGTACGGATCCGGCTGTCGGCGACGGCGTGCATCCAGGTCATGGGCGCGAGCCCGAGCACACAGCCGAGCATGACCGCCTGCACGACGAGTCGCCGCTTCTTCGTTGCTCTCACGCCGAGTCAGACGACGGATGAGGTAAAACGGTTCGTCTCGCGCCTCTCGTGTTGGGAGGATCGGCCCATGATCGACGAGAGGGCGAAGTCGGCCGCCCGCAACAACGCCGAGTGGTGCGAGGCCATGTGCCGGGCGCACGGCCTCCCCGGCACGTTCGGCGCCCGCGCCTGGACCAATGCGCACCGCACGCCAATGCTCTACCCCGACGCTGTGACGCTGACGGCGGACGCAACGTCCGACGACATCCTGGGCGGGGTCGATCTGACCGCCCCCGGCTGCTCGGTCAAGGACAGTTTCGCATCGCTGGACCTGTCCGCGGCGGGGTTCGAGGTCCTCTTCGAGGCGCAGTGGCTGCACCGGCCCGCGGACCTGCCTGCGCCCGCAGCTCCCGAGGGCGTCGAATGGGCTCGCGTTGCCACCCCCGCCGAACTGGCCGAATGGGCGACGGCCTGGAACGCCGACGAGAGCCTCACGGACCCGTTCCGCCCGGAACTGCTTGCCGCCCCCGAGTCCGCCTTCCTCGCGGGCCGTGCGGCCGGCCGGGTGGTGGCGGGCGCGGTGGTGAGCGTGAGCGGGGGAGGGGACGCGGCGGGCGTGTCCAACCTCTTCACGACGGACGACGACCTCGGCGCGGCGTGGGCGGGCTGCTTGTCGACGCTGGCACGGGAGTGGCCGGGGATGCCGGTGGTGGGCTACGAGAGCGGCGACGCGCTCGCCGCGGCGCGGGCAGCCGGGTGCGTGCCGACGGGGACGCTGCGGGTCTGGCTGGCGCGGTAGCCCCTGCGGGGGTGTTTCCCCCACCCCACCCCGTTCCCTTCCCGAACCGCGGCGCAGTCCTCCTGCACCTGGCGGCGTGGGGACGCCCCCGGGTCCCGGTCACCCCATGCGTGCGGTGACCGGGCTCCCGCTCCCGCGACGGCCTGCCGGGAGCGGGAGGGGTACCTCCCACGGCAGGGGGAGTGCCCCCGGAGGGGCTCGGTTCGTTCCGCGAAACCGGCTCCGCCGGCAGGTCCGGCTCCGCAGGCAACTGCCAGCCGCGTCGCGGGTACCGCCCACGGCGGCCACGGTCGCAGGGGCGTGACGCGTGGGGCGCCGGCGGAGCCCCCGGGAGACGCTCCGCAGCACCCCCCGCCGCCACGGGGCAGCCCCCGGGCGGGAGACCGCCCCGGTGGCTCGCCCCGCCCGTGAGGCCCCGGCAAAGACCCGTCACCCTCACGCAACAACCCCGCAACCTCCACCCGTCACCATCGGTCCATGACGGAGCCGGAACACCTTCGTGAGTCCCCGCCCCTCCCCAGCGCCGCCTCCGGCGCGGTCGCCGACGCCGCCGACACCGCCGTCCACTTCGACACCGCCGTCGAAATGCTCACGCGTATCACCGCTCAGCTCGGCACCCAGCTGAGTCACGTCCGACTGAACGGAACCCGCCACGCATGCCCCCCAGCCGCCCCACCCCCGCCGGCCCCGAGAGCGGCCCCGCACTTGTCGTCGTCGCCCACGGCAGCCGTGACCCGCGTGCCCTGCTGACCGTCTCCGCTCTCCTCGACCGCGTCCGCGAGCTCCGGCCAGGGCTCGACGTCCGTCTCGGCCACATCGAGCTGAACGAGCCGCTGCTGTCCGACATCCTCGCCGGGTCCGCGAACCGTCCCGCCGTGCTCGTGCCGCTCCTGCTGAGCCGCGGCCACCACGTCAAGCACGACCTCCCGCAGGCCGCCGCGCGGACACCCGGCGCCGACATTCGCATCGCCCGCCCGCTGGGCCCGCATCCGCTCCTCGTGGAGGCGCTCCTCTCCCGCCTGGCCCAGGCGGGCTGGAGCGCCGAGGACGGCACGAGCCGCAGCGCGGGTGTCGTGCTCGCGTCCGCAGGCTCGCGCGACCCGGAGTCCGCGGAGGACACCCGGCGCATGGCGGAGATGCTCGGCGAGAGGCTCGGTGGTGTACCGGTCGTCGCCGCGTACGCCTCCGCCCTCGCGCCCACCGTCCCCGCCGCGATCCGCGCGCTGACGGCCCGCGGCCGTCACCGGATCGCGGTCGCCTCGTACTTCACCGCGCCCGGCCTGTTCTCCACCCGCAGCGCCGCCGCCGCGCCCTGGATCGCCGCGGAGCCGCTGGGCACGCACCCCGCCGTCGCCAGGCTGCTGCTGCACCGCTACGACGAGGCGCGCTGTCTTCCCGGCAGCTCACGGACCGCCCAACGGCTGGAACTGTCCGCCGCGTAGGCCCCGGCTGTCGGCCGCTCCGGTTACCTTCGGTGCATGGACGGCACCACCAGCACCGCAGACACCGGCCGGGACACCGGCACCGGGCCGGACACCGGCACCGGCTACGACGACGCGGCCGCAGAGCGCTGGGCGGCCGAGCCGGACAAGCGCCCGGGCCGCACGGCCTTCCAGCGCGACCGGGCACGCGTACTGCACTCCTCCGCGCTGCGCCGCCTCGCGGGCAAGACCCAGGTGGTGACACCCGGCACCCGCAGCCACGCCTGGGACGCCAGCCCCCGCACCCGGCTGACGCATTCCCTGGAGTGCGCCCAGGTCGGGCGCGAGCTGGGCGCGGCCCTCGGCTGCGACCCGGATCTTGTCGAGGCGGCGTGCCTCGCGCACGACATGGGCCACCCGCCGTTCGGCCACAACGGTGAGCAGGCGCTCAACGAGTTCGCCCTGGACTGCGGCGGCTTCGAGGGCAACGCCCAGTCCCTGCGCCTGCTCACCCGAATCGAGCCCAAGCGCTTCGTGCACACGGAGGGGGGCGAGCCTGTCAGCGTCGGACTGAACCTCACCCGGGCCACGCTCGACGCCGCCACCAAGTACCCCTGGCCGCGCGGCGGTCACCCCACCGAGCCCGGTTCGGGGAAGTTCGGGGTCTACGAGGACGATCTGCCGGTCTTCGAGTGGGCGCGTGCCGGTGCCCCCGCGTACCGCAAGTGCCTCGAGGCCCAGGTGATGGACTGGTCCGACGACGTCGCGTATTCGGTGCACGACTTCGAGGACGGCCTGCACGCCGGGCACATCGACCCCAACTGCCTCGACTCGGAGACGGAGCGCGCCGGCATCTGGTCGGTGGCCATCGGCAGGTACGTACCCGAGGACACCGACCCGCAGGAGCTGTCCGACGCGCTCGACCGGCTCGTCGACCAGGTGTGGTGGCCGCATCACTACGACGGCTCCGCGGTCGCCCAGGCGCGGCTGAAGGACGCCACCAGCCAGCTCATCGGCAGGTTCGCGCTCGCAGCGGAGGGCGCGACCCGTCAGGCGTACGGCGACGGCAGCCTCACGCGGTACGCGGCGGAGCTGGTCGTTCCGCGCTCCACGCGCAACGAGTGCGCCGTGCTGAAGGCCGTCGCCGACCGCTATGTGATGCAGCGCGCCGAGCAGGAGGCGCTCCGCGCCGACCAGCGCATCGTGCTCGCAGAGCTGGCGGAGGCGCTCACGGCGCGTGCGCCGGAGGGACTGGAGCCGCAGTTCCGCGCGATGTTCGAGACGGCGGCGGACGACCGGTCGCGCAAGCGGGTGATCGTCGACCAGATCGCGAATCTGACCGACGCCTCCGCCCGCACCCTGCACGCCCGTCTCACGACCCGGCGCTGAGCACGGCGCTGCGAACGGCGCTCCAAGTGAGCGCCGAGTGAATCGTCCGGTTTTGACATGCCGAGGGGTACTCCCTCTTCCGCCGTACCGCTCAGTGCGGGACGCTCGCTGAAGACTGCGCTGCGGAGAAGTAACGAGGAGGCATCACGTGGTCGACGCACACAGGACATTCGTCATCGTCGGCGGTGGGCTGGCGGGAGCCAAAGCCGCCGAGACCCTCCGTGCCGAGGGGTTCACCGGACGAGTGATCCTCGTCGGCGACGAGCGCGACCACCCGTACGAACGGCCGCCGTTGTCCAAGGGCTATCTGGTCGGCAAGGACGAGCGCGACAGCGTCTTCGTCCACGAGCCCGGCTGGTACGCCCGGGCCGACATCGAGCTGCACCTCGGCCAGACGGTCGTCTCCGTCGACCGCGAGGCCCACGCGGTGCGCCTCGGCGACGGCACCGTCCTTCAGTACGACAAGCTGCTGCTCGCCACGGGCGCCGAGCCCCGCCGTCTGGACATCCCCGGCACCGACCTCGCCGGCGTCCACCATCTGCGCCGTCTCGCCCACGGCGACCGGCTGCGGCACGTGCTCGGCGCGCTCGGCCGCGACAACGGCCACCTGCTCATCGCGGGTGCCGGCTGGATCGGCCTGGAGGTCGCGGCGGCCGCCCGCGGATACGGCGCTGAGGTCACGGTCATCGAACCGGAGGCCACCCCCCTCCACCAGGTCATCGGCCCCGAGCTGGGCCAGTTCTTCACCGAACTGCACCGCGACCACGGCGTCCGCTTCCACTTCGGCGTCCGCCTCACCGAGATCACCGGGCAGGACGGAATGGTCCTCGCCGCCCGTACCGACGACGGCGAGGAACACCCGGCCCACGAAATCCTCGCCGCGATCGGAGCCGCTCCGCGCACCGCGCTCGCCGAGTCCGCGGGCCTGGCGCTCGCCGACCGGGCACACGGCGGCGGCATCGCCGTCGACGAGAGCCTGCGCACCTCCGACCCCGACATCTACGCCGCGGGCGACGTCGCCGCCGCCCGGCACCCGCTGATCGGTGCCCGGCTGCGCGTCGAGCACTGGGCGAACGCGCTGAACGGCGGCCCGGCCGCCGCCCGCGCCATGCTCGGCCAGGACATCTCCTACGACCGCGTCCCCTACTTCTTCTCCGACCAGTACGACCTGGGGACGGAGTACTCGGGCTGGGCCCCGCCCGGCTCCTACGACCAGGTGGTGCTCCGCGGCGACGTCGGAAAGCGGGAGTTCATCGCGTTCTGGCTCAAGGACCGCCGGGTGCTGGCCGGGATGAACGTCAACGTGTGGGACGTCACCGCGCCGATCCAGCAGCTGATCCGCTCCGGGGCACGTACGGACCCCCAGACCCTGGGCGATCCGAACGTGCCGCTCACCGATCTGGCCGGCTGACCGGAGTGTCGCCGCACCACCGTAGAATTCACGCGTGGCAGGCAGGATCAACGATGACGACGTGAAGGCGGTCCGGGACGCGGTCCCGATCGACGCCGTCGTTTCCGAGTACCTCCAGCTGCGCAACGCCGGCGGTGGAAACCTCAAGGGCCTGTGCCCCTTCCACGACGAGAAGTCCCCTTCCTTCCAGGTCAGCCCGAGCAGGGGTCTCTTCCACTGCTTCGGCTGCCAGGAGGGCGGCGACACGATCTCCTTCGTGATGAAGATCGACCATCTCTCGTTCTCCGAGACGGTCGAGCGCCTCGCCGCCCAGGCGGGCATCACCCTGCGCTACGAGGAGGGCGGTTACAACCCGACCCACCAGCGCGGCGAGCGGATCAGGCTGGTCGAGGCCCACAAGATCGCCGCCCAGTTCTATGTGGAGCAGCTGGACGGTCCGGAGGCGGAGATCGGCCGGAAGTTCCTCGCCGAGCGCGGCTTCGACCAGGCCGCCGCCCAGCACTTCGGCGTGGGCTACAGCCCGGCCGGCTGGGACCACCTCACGCGTTATCTGCGCGGCAAGGGCTTCAGCGACAAGGAGCTGCTGCTCTCCGGCATCTCGCAAGAGGGCCGCCGCGGCCCCATCGACCGCTTCCGCGGCCGGCTCATGTGGCCCATCAGGGACATCACCGGCGAGGTCGTCGGTTTCGGCGCGCGCAAGCTCCGCGACGACGACAACGGCCCGAAGTACCTGAACACCCCAGAGACCGGGATCTACAAGAAGTCGCAGGTGCTCTACGGCATCGACCTGGCCAAGAAGGAGATCGCCCGCACCACCAAGGCCGTCGTCGTCGAGGGCTACACGGACGTCATGGCCTGCCACCTCGCGGGCGTCACCACCGCGATCGCCACCTGCGGCACGGCGTTCGGCGGCGACCACATCAAGATCCTGCGCCGACTGCTGATGGACAACGCGACCGCGGAGGTCATCTTCACCTTCGACGGCGACGCGGCCGGGCAGAAGGCAGCCCTGCGTGCCTTCGAGGACGACCAGAAGTTCGCTGCCGAGACCTCCATCGCGATCACCCCCGGCGGTATGGACCCCTGCGAGCTGCGCCTCGCGGAGGGCGACGACTCGGTCAAGAAGCTCGTCGAGTCGCGCACCCCGCTCTTCGAGTTCGCGATCCGGCACGTGGTGACCCGGCACAACCTGGAGACACCCGCGGGCCGAGCCGCAGCTCTCGACGAGGCCGCCCCGATCGTCGCCGGCATCAAGAACGTCGCCATCCAGCACGAGTCGGCGGTCCAACTCGCCGGCATTCTCGGGATCATGGACACCCAGTTCGTGGTCAAGCGGGTCGCCCAGCTGGCCCGCTGGGCCCGCGAGCGCGGCGGCGCAGGCGGCCGCGGACAGGACCGGCCTGGCCGGCCGCGCGCGTACGACACCCCGGCGCAGCCACCGGCGGCGGCCTCCGGCCCGGCGATCAACCTGCGCAGCCCCGCCCACCGAACCGAGCGCGAGCTGCTCAAACTCGCCCTCCAGCACCCGGAGTTGGTCTCCCCGGCGTTCGACGCCTACGGCATCGACGAGTTCACGGCCCCGCCGTACGCAGCGGTGCGCCAGACCATCGAGGAGGCGGGCGGCGCCGAACAGGGGACGCACGAGACCTCCGGCTACCTCGCCCGCGTCCGCGACGCCGCTCCCAACGACACCGTCCGCGCGCTGGTCACCGAGCTCGCCGTGGAAGCGGTGCACGCGCGCACGGTCGACGAGATGTACGCGGGCGTCCAGCTCGTCCAGGTCCGCCTGCGCGCGGTCGACCGCCGCATCCGCGACGTCCAGGGCACGATGGCCCGCCTGGGCGGCAACGCGGACCCGGAGAAGTACGCGGCGGTCGCGAACGAGCTGTGGGTGCTCCAGCAGTACGCCCAGTCACTGCGCAACCAGGGCGCGGCGGCGCTGTAGCGCACCGGACTGCGACGCGCCACCGTGCGGCGGGCGTTCCACGACAGATGGGCGCCGTGCCGGACGGCGAGCGCGGTCAGGGCGGCGCGAGCCCGTCGGCCGCAACCCGTTGCGCGGCGTATCCCCGGTGGCCGCGCAGGGTCAGCATCGGCTGCGACATCCGGCCGCGCGCCAGCACGATGTGGGTCGCCTTGAGCCCTGCCGCGGCTGCCACGCGTCGAGCCGGCGCACCCCGGCCGTGTCCTCACAGCGGACGGTCACATGCGTCTCGTACGCGCCCTGGGTCTCGCTGTCGTACTCGTGTTCGTCGGTCTCACGCACCGGCCGATCCTGTCAGATCACCACACATGAGGGCATCCGAGTAACCGGCCGGTCACGCACGGGTCTCAGAAAGTCACCGCACGCCCCTCGTGGCAGCGATGTGTCGTACCCCACACTGGTTGGCGGTGCCTGAGCCCTCGGAGTAGCCCCCGCCCCCCGACCGGCAGCGATCACCCTGGAGGTCGCCCCGTGCAGACCCAGATCCTCACCGATGCGGCCGTCGCCGTTGCCGGGCAGGTGCCCGCGCAGGGCCTGCCCGCCGGGCACCCCGACGCCGTGCCGGGAAGCGTGAACGAAGAGTTGGTGGAGCTGCCGGAGCCGCCCAGGCCCGCACGGAGGAACACCGCCGACTCCGGCGGTCCGTCCTCCGACCTCTTCCGCCAGTATCTGCGGGAGATCGGACGCATCCCGTTGCTCACGGCCGCCGAGGAGGTCGAGCTCGCCCGCCGGGTCGAAGCCGGGCTCTTCGCGGAGGAGCGCCTCGCGACCACATCCGACCCGGATTCCCAACTGGCCGTCGACCTCGACCGCCTCGTCGTCATGGGCCGGATGGCGAAACGCCGCCTCATCGAGGCCAATCTCCGCCTCGTGGTCTCCGTCGCCAAGCGGTACGTGGGCCGCGGGCTGACGATGCTCGACCTGGTCCAGGAGGGAAACCTCGGCCTGATCAGGGCGGTCGAGAAGTTCGACTACGCCCGCGGCTACAAGTTCTCCACGTACGCGACGTGGTGGATCCGCCAGGCCATGTCACGTGCGCTCGCGGACCAGGCCCGCACGATCCGGGTGCCCGTCCACGTCGTCGAACTGATCAACCGCGTGGTGCGGGTCCAGCGCCGCATGCTCCAGGAGCGGGGTTACGAGCCCACCCCCGAAGAGGTGGCCGCGCACCTCGAACTGACCTCGGAGCGGGTCAGCGAGGTGCTGCGGCTGGCCCAGGAACCGGTGTCCCTGCACGCCCCGGTGGGCGAGGAGGACGACGTGGCGCTCGGCGACCTCATCGAGGACGGCGACGCGACCTCCCCCGTGGAGTCCGCCGCGTTCCTGCTGTTGCGCCAGCATCTGGAAGCGGTGCTGTCCACGCTCGGCGAGCGCGAACGCAAGGTGGTCCAACTCCGTTACGGCCTCGACGACGGCCGCCCGCGCACCCTCGAGGAGATAGGCCGACTCTTCGGCGTGACGCGGGAACGCATCCGCCAGATCGAGTCGAAGACCCTCAACAAGCTTCGCGACCACGCCTTCGCGGACCAGCTCCGCGGCTACCTGGACTGACCCGCACGCGGGGCATGCACATGAAAACGGTCCCGCGTCGCACGGAACGGGCCCGCATGCGGAACGGGCCCGCACCGCCGCGCAGGGCGGTCCGGGCCCGTTCGGTGCAACCCCGAAGGGCCGCACCTCTCAGTCCACTTCGACCACGGCCTGGGCGAACTGCGCCGAGTACAGCCGCGCGTACGCCCCGCCGGACGCCAGCAGCTCCTCGTGCCTGCCCTGTTCGACGATCGAGCCGTCCTCCATCACCAGGATCACGTCCGCGTCCCGGATGGTGGAGAGCCGGTGGGCGATGACAAAGCTGGTCCGGCCGTGCGCCAGCCGCGCCATCGCCTTCTGGATCAGCACCTCCGTACGCGTGTCGACCGAGCTCGTCGCCTCGTCCAGCACCAGGATCACCGGGTCGGACAGGAACGCCCGTGCGATGGTGATGAGTTGCTTCTCGCCGGCGCTTACGCCCGAGCCCTCGTCGTCGATCACGGTGTCGTAGCCGTCGGGCAGCGTACGGATGAACCGGTCGGCGTGCGCGGCCCGTGCCGCCTCCTCGATCTCCTCGCGGGTCACCTCCCGCGAAGCGCCGTACGCGATGTTCTCCGCGATCGTGCCGCCGAACAGCCAGGTGTCCTGCAGCACCATCCCCATGCCCGAACGCAGGTCCTCCCGGGACATCTTGGCGATGTCCATCCCGTCGAGCGAGATCCGCCCGCCGGTCACCTCGTAGAACCGCATCAGCAGATTGACGAGCGTGGTCTTGCCCGCGCCGGTCGGGCCGACGATCGCGACGGTGTGTCCCGGCTCGACCTTCAGCGACAGGTCCTCGATGAGCGGCTTGTCCGGCTCGTAGCGGAAGGTCACGTTCTCCAGCGAGACCCGGCCCCGGGACGGCTCCGAATGCTCCGACCGCTCGGGACGCTCGGCGGACGGCGCGTCCTTCTCCTGCTCCTCCGCGTCCAGCAGCTCGAAGATCCGCTCGGCCGAGGCGACACCCGACTGCACCAGATTCGCCATCGACGCGACCTGTGTCAGCGGCATGGAGAACTGCCGCGAGTACTGGATGAAGGCCTGCACGTCACCGATGGACAGTGAGCCCGACGCGACCCGCAGACCGCCGACGACCGCCACCAGTACATAGTTCAGGTTGGAGATGAAGAACATCAGCGGCTGCATCATTCCGCTGTTGAACTGCGCCTTGAACGAGGCCTCGTACAGCGCGTCGTTCTGCTCAGCGAACCCCTTCGCCGACTCCTCCTGGCGCCCGAAGACCTTCACCAGCGCGTGGCCGGTGTACATCTCCTCGACATGGGCATTGAGCGCGCCCGTCGACTTCCACTGCGCCACGAACTGCGGCTGCGACCGCTTTCCGACCTTCGCCGCGACGAACACCGACAGCGGCACCGTCACCAGCGCGACCAGAGCCAGCAGTGGGGAGATCCAGAACATCATCGCCAGCACGCCGACGATCGTGAGCAGCGAGTTGATCAGCTGGCCCATCGTCTGCTGCAGGGTCTGCGAGATGTTGTCGATGTCGTTGGTGGCCCGGCTGAGGACCTCGCCGCGCTTGGCCTTGTCGAAGTACGACAACGGCAGCCGCGACAGCTTCGCCTGCACGTCCTCCCGCATGCGGTACACGGTCCGGTTGATGACCTTGATCGACAGCCGCGTCGCCACGAGCATCGTCAGCCCGGCCGCCACGAACACCGCGAGCGCCAGCAGCAGGACGTTCCCCACGGCGGTGAAGTCGATGCCCTCGCCCGGCGTGAAGTCCACGCGGGAGAGCATGTCGGCCAGGCCGTCGTCGCCGCTTCGCCGCATGCCGTCGAGGGCCTGCTCCTTCGACGCACCCTCCGGCATCTGCCGGCCGACGACGCCGGCGAAGATCAGGTCGGTCGCCGTGCCCAGGATCTTCGGTCCGACCACCGCGAAGGCGACGCTCAGCACCCCGGCCGCGAGCATCACCCACAGCGTCGCCCGCTCCGGCGCCAGCTGCCGCAGCAGCCGCTTGCCCGAGCCCTTGAAGTCCATCGACCGCTCGACGGGCCCCGTCATCATGCGTCCACCCGGCCCGCTCATGCGGCCTCAGCCTCCGTCAGCTGCGAGAGCACGATCTCTCGGTACGTCTCATTGCTCTCCATCAGCTCGTGATGGCTGCCCGCCCCCACGACCTGTCCCTCGTCCAGGACCAGGATCCGGTCCGCGTCACGGATCGTCGACACACGCTGGGCGACGATCACCACCGTCGACTCCGCGGTCTCGCGGGCGAGCGCATCGCGCAGCGCCGCATCCGTCGCGTAGTCGAGTGCGGAGAAGGAGTCGTCGAACAGATAGATCTCCGGCCGCTGCACCAGCGTCCGCGCGATGGCCAGCCGCTGGCGCTGCCCACCGGAGACGTTCGTACCGCCCTGGGCGATGGGTGCGTTCAGCCCGCCCTCCAGGGCGCGCACGAACTCGGCCGCCTGGGCCACTTCGAGCGCCGCCCACAGCTCCTCATCGCTCGCGTCCGGCTTTCCGTAGCGCAGGTTGGTCGCCACCGTCCCGGAGAAGAGGTACGGCTTCTGCGGCACGAGCCCGACGGTCCTCGCCATCAGCACCGGGTCCAGCTTCCGCACGTCGACCCCGCCGACGAGCACCTCGCCGCCCGTCACGTCGAACAGCCGCGGAACCAGTCCGAGCAGCGTCGACTTGCCGCTGCCCGTCGAGCCGATGATCGCGGTCGTCTCGCCGGGGCGCGCCACCAGGCCGATGCCGTGCAACACCGACTCCTCGGCGCCCGGGTAGCGGAAGTCGACGCCGCGCATTTCCAGCTGACCGCGGCCGCGCAGCTCCCGGACGGGAGCGGTCGGCGGGACGACGCTCGAGTCGGTGTCCAGCACCTCCTGGATGCGCTCGGCGCAGACCTCGGCACGCGGCACCATCATGAACATGAAGGTGGCCATCATCACGGCCATCACGATCTGCATCAGATACGCGAGGAACGCGGTGAGCGCACCGATCTGTATGTCGCCGCTGTCGATGCGGTGCGCGCCGAACCAGATGACGGCGACCGAAGAGATGTTCACGACCGTCATCACCGTCGGGAACATCAGCGCCATCAGCCGGCCGGTGGACAGCGACACATCGGTCAGGTCCTCGTTCGCCCCGCGGAAGCGCTTCTTCTCGTACTCGTCGCGCACGAACGCGCGGATCACGCGGTTGCCGGTGATCTGCTCGCGCAGTACGCGGTTCACGGTGTCGAGCCGTTCCTGCATGGTGCGGAACAGCGGCCGCATCTTCTTCACGATCAGCGAGACGCAGATGCCGAGCACCGGGACGACCGCCAGCAGCACCGCCGAGAGTGGCACGTCCTGGCCAAGCGCCATCACGATGCCGCCGACGCACATGATCGGCGCTGACACCATCAGCGTGAACGCCATCAGCACCAGCATCTGGACCTGCTGGACGTCGTTGGTGGTACGGGTGATGAGCGACGGCGCCCCGAAGTGGCCGACCTCACGGGCGGAGAAGCTCTGCACCCGGCCGAAGACGTCGGCCCGGACGTCGCGGCCGAGCGCGGCCGCCGTCCGTGCTCCGTAGAAGACGGCCCCTATGTTGCCGAGCACCTGGACAATGCTGATTCCGATCATGAGGGCACCGACGGCCAGGATGTAGCCCGAGTCCCCCTTCACGACACCGTTGTCAATGATGTCTGCGTTGAGGGTGGGCAGATAGAGGGTGGCGCTGGTCTGCAGCAGTTGCAGCGCCACCAGGTAGGCGAGGGGTCTCTTGTACGGACTGAGATAGGTCCGCAGCAGTCGTATCAGCACGCGCTGTCTCTCGGGCTCGGCAAGATCGGGGGTCACCCCATCTTCCGACACCCGGTCGGCGAACCCCAGGAGTTTTCCCCAAGCCCCGGTCAAGAACAGCTTGTACGACCTGAGCTCCGGTACGACCGGACCGGGCCTCCTGCGCGATCGTCCCTCACGGTGCGGGTGCGGCGGCGATCGTCCCTCACGGTCCGGCGGTGAACGCCCCGGGATGGATCTGGTCCCGCGTCGCCCCGTACTGCTGGCGCACCGCCTGACCGACCGCCGGCTCCTCGCCCGGCTCGAGCACCTGGGCAGCCGCGCCCTGCCAGGCCGGCGGCGCCTGCGGCGACAGCGTGCCCTGCGCGGCGCCCAGGGCCCAAGCGGCCTGACGCGCCGCGCCGAGCGCCGCGTAGTCCGCCGGCTGCGGCACGACGACCTGCGCACCGAAGATCGCCGGAGCGAGCGCCTGTACGGCGGGCAGTTCCGCGGCCGCCCCCAGCAGGAACACCCGGCGCACCTCGACGCCGCGCCCGCGCAGCACGTCCATCGCGTCCGAGAGCGAACAGAGCATGCCCTCGAAGGACGCCCGTGCCAGATGCTCAGGCTTCATCGACTCGCGACGCAGTCCGGTCAGTGTGCCTGCGGTGTGCGGCAGCTGCGGTGTCCGCTCGCCCTCCAGGTACGGCAGCAGCACCAGTCCGGACGAACCGGGCGTCGACTTCATCGCCAGCGCGGAGAGCTCCTGGAGATCGGCCACCCCCAGCAGCTCGGCCGTCCCGCGCAGCGCCCGGACGGCGTTGAGCGTGTGCACGACCGGTAGATGCATTCCGGTGGCGTCCGCGAACGAGGTGATCATTCCGCTCTGGTCGGCCAGCGCCTCGTGGTGCACGGCCATCACGGAACCGGACGCGCCGAGCGACACGACCGCGTCGCCGACGCCCACGCCGAGACCGAAGGCGGCCGCCATGGTCTCGCCGGTCCCCGCGGAGATCAGCAGCCCCTCGGGTGTGGTGCCCGCGGCCTCCGCGGGGCCGAGCACCTCGGGCAGCGCGCACTGGTGCCCGAGCGCGAGCTCGACGAGGTCGGGTCGATAGCCGCCCGTGCCCGCCGACCAGTAACCGGTGCCGGAGGCGCCGCCGCGGTCCGTGGTCCTGCGGGCCGGCCGCCCCAGCAGCTGCCACACCAGCCAGTCGTGCGCCTGCATGACGGACGCGACGCGGAGTGCGGCTTCCGGCTCGGCCCGCGCCAGCCACCGGAGCTTCGCCACGGGCTGCGAGGACTGCGGCACGGAACCGACGGCCTCGGCCCAGGCCTGCCGGCCGCCGAGCGCGTCGATGAGATCGGCCGCGGCGACCTGCGCGCGTTTGTCGTTGCCGACCAGCGCGGGGCGCACGATGCCGCCCTGCGCGTCCAGCGTGATCAGGCCGTCCTGCTGCGCAGAGACACCGATGGCCTGCACCCCCTCGAGCAGGCCGCCGGTGGCGGCCTCCCCGAGCGACAGCAGCCAGGCCTGCGGATCGATCTCGGTGGCCTTGGGTTCGACGGGGTGCTGCGCGTACCCCTGGCGCAGTACGGCGCCCGTGTCCGCGTCGCAGACGACGATGCGCGTGAACCCCGACGAACTGTCCAACCCGGCGACTATCCCCATGGCCGGAATTCTGCCGTACGCGAGCAGTCGGTGACGTCACACGGGCCGTGGCCTGCGTGACGTCACCGACTGCTGCGCGTCCTCCGGGCCCCGGACCGCCGCGCCATGTGTCCGGGGCCGTTCATGTCAGGTGTTCGTGGTTCCCCAGTCGTCCTCGGTGCCGGAGCCCCGCTCCTTGAGTGCCCGCACCCGCTCCGCCACGGACTCCGGCATGCGGTCGCCGACCTTGTCGCTGACCGCATGGAAGGCCTTGCCCGCCGCCTCGCGACCGTTGTGCGCGGCGGACTCGGCGGCGTTGCGCACCGCCGGGTTCTGCGAGATCTGCCGCGCGGACTTCTTAAGCTGTTCGTAGCGCTCGCGCCCGGCCCGTGTCCCGAGTACGAAGCCGATGGCCAGTCCGGCGACGAACGTGAGCTTGTACCGCATGGGTGACACCCTTCCGTTGCGTCGGTGCTGCCCGCCTACCCGTCAGGGCCCGTGATCACCCGGTGCCATACCGATTGGCGGAGCACCCCCCTGCTTGCGCTAATGTATGTGTCGCAGCGAGCGCACGCCCCCTGGGGAGCCCCGGGTAGGTACGTTCGGTGCACACGCAGCAATCCCCTGTAGCTCAATTGGCAGAGCAGCCGGCTGTTAACCGGCAGGTTACTGGTTCGAGTCCAGTCGGGGGAGCGCGATCCCCTGTAGCTCAATTGGCAGAGCATTCGGCTGTTAACCGGAGGGTTGCTGGTTCGAGTCCAGCCGGGGGAGCAGATCGGAAGAGGGCCCTCGTGGGGCCCTTTTTCATTGCCCGCTCATCCCTCCCGCAGCGCCCGCTCATCTCTCTCGCAGCCCGTTCGGTCTGTTCCGGGCAACATCCGGAACCGCGCGAGCGGCAGCCGCAGTCCTGATGGTTGAGCGTTGCCGACCATGCGGAGCAGGAGATCGTATGACCGGCTATGCTGCGGCAGACGGCGCGCACAAATGTGCGCGACGCGCCGTTAGGGGCGGTAGCTCAGCCGGTTAGAGCAGCGGACTCATAATCCGTCGGCCGTGGGTTCGAGTCCCACCCGCCCCACTCCAGAGATCTCCCAGAGAACCGTTTCTACCTGCTGAAACGTGAGAACGGGGGCCACCACTCCAGAGTGGTGGCCCCCGTTCATTCGTTCAGACCAAGATCCAGTGGACGCGTAGTGGACGCGGTGTGTCCCAAATTCACCGATGCCTGACGTGCCTTGTGTGGCATGAGATGTGATCGCGAACGAGCGACTTGTCGCCCACAGTGGGCGGAGCCTGCGGGTCTCGAATGCGTCCGGCGACTCGTGCGTGCGTCGATCTTGCTCGAAGGGTGCCGCGTGGCGAATGTTGGTGATGTACCTTGGGTATGTACATCATGGACACGTGGGATGGGGTGATCGGTATGTCCGTTACCCAGATTGACCTCGATGACGAGGCGCTGACTGAGGCGATGCGCCTGATGGGCGCGTCCACGAAGAAGGAGACCGTCAACGCTGCCCTGCGGGACTACGTTGCCCGTATCAGGAGGCTTGAGGCGGCCGAGAAGCTGGCCGCAAGGGGCGAGCGGGGCGAGTTCGAGGCTGCGGCGGCCGCGCATGAGGCTGCAAAGCGCGCGCGGCGGGCGGCCTTCGAGTGATCACGTATCTCCTCGATACGTCGGCTCTGTGGCACCTGTTCCGTACGCCGGGAGCCTTGCAGTCATGGGAAGGGCACATCGCCGCTGGCGTGTTTCATGTCTGTGAGCCCACGAGGGCGGAGTTCCTCTACTCGGCCACCAGTCCGACTCACCGGGACGAGCTCGCCGAGGAGTTGGACGCCCTGTGTCAGCTCTCGCCAGTCCCGAAGAACGCCTGGCGCTGGGTCGACACCGCCCAGTACAAACTCACTCAACGCGGGCAGCATCGCGCCGCCGGCGCAATCGATCTCCTGGTGTGCGCGACAGCGATGCACCACGGGCACACCGTGCTCCACGTGGACAACGACTTCGCGGCGGTGTCGGCGGTCCTGAAGGAAGTGCACGAGCGGGACGTGCGTGCCTGACTTGTGCCCACAGCACGACCGAGGCGGTCCGTGCTTCGGACTGAGTTACAAGCGTCCCAGCCGACTGCGCTGCTCGCCTGCATGCATGAGTGGATCACTCTCGTGGATCCGACGCTGGCGACTGCCGCGACGATCCACTACTTCCTTTCCTGGGCGGTTTCGTCGAGCAAGGAAACTCACCACAGAGGAGTTGGCGCCGTACGCGGGGATGCGTGAGGTGGGGACGTTCCTCGTTACCGAAGTCGCACACGGCAACAACGCCGCAGGCGTGAAGACGATCGCCACCTACGACCGCGCCACCTTCTTCACGCTCCACACCCCTGCAACGCACGGTGCCACCGCCCAACGGCGGGTGTGACGATTCCGTGGATCGCTGTCGCCGCCTCGCGTGGTGTCCTGCGTAGGCCAGAGGACTCAACCGAGCGAGCGGAAGCCTCCCAAGCTCAGGACGGCAGGTTGAAGGAGAGGACCTGTAGGCCTCGGTCGAGTCCTACGGCAAGGAGCCCCTTGTGCCATGCCACCCCAAGGCCGACATGGCGAACTGGCACCTCCATGACCCGCGTTGCGGTGGCAGGGTCCCACAGGCACACCGTCCTGTCGCTGCTCGCAGTGACCAGGAGCGTACGACCAGCGTGTTCGACGGTACAGAGGGCGTTGATCGCGCTGGTATGGCGCAGGCCGGGCTCCTCAGGGTCGTGGACACGCTGCCCAGTGGCGGCGTCCCAGAGCCATGTCTCGCCACCAACCACTGCGCCGTGCCGGTCGCCTTCACACCGAACTTGACCTCCACCTGGGCGGGGCGCACCTCCCGCACTCGGTCCAGGACAGCGCGTGCGGCCTCCACGGCCGGCCGCACGGCTTCGCGGACCCTGCCCACTACTTCCTCCGCCCCCACCGGTCGGAAGGTGTCCGTCTCCTCGGTCTCGAATTGCACAACGGTCTCGTCGTCAAGTACGTACGAGACCTGCCGCGTTGCCACGTCAACTCCCCCTGGCTACCGATCGGTTGACTGGCATTGTGCCCTTCGGACCGACCGCTGGGCGAATCGTGGGAGGCGGTCAGCCCGCCGTCGAGCTTGGCCCCCTGATCACCTTCGGCTGCCTGGACCGGTAGAGGAGTGGTCCCGGAGCACGGACACCTCGGGCCGCCGCCACCATCGCGCGGCATCTGGGGATCGCCCGGAACACCGTGCGGCGGGCTGTGGCCAGCGACGATCCGCCGAAGTACCGGCGGGCGCCGAGGGGCTCGATCGTGGACGCGGTGGAGCCGGCGATCCGCGAACTGCTGGCTCAGTACCCGCGGACGCCCGCGACGGTGATCGCCGAGCGGATCGGGTGGGAACGGTCGTTGTCGGTGCTGAAACGGCGGGTGCGGGAACTGCGTCCGGTGTATCTGCCGGCGGATCCGGTCTCGCGGACGGCGTGGCCACCCAGCGAGCTGGAGCAGTTCTTCGCCTGGACGCCGAGGGCCTGGTTCTGGCGCGGGCGAAGCGCCGCCCGGTGGGTTCGGTCTGGCGCTCAACGCCGTGGTGCCTCAATGCTTCGGCATCGACGCGGCCGTCAAGCGGCTGGCCGCCGACGGCTTCCTGGCCGCCGACGGGCTCCTCGCCGCCTCCCGGTACGCGGTCACGGCCGCCGGCGCTCGCCTGCGGCAGCTGTGCGACCCGCACAGTGACGACGAGATGGGCGACGGCGAGGACGGGTAGCCGCGGGCCATACCGCGAGTAGCGGTCCGGCTCGGAGTCCCCACCTATGACTCCTGGTTCGACCGTCTTCGGCGGAGCGGATCGCCGCCGCCGCGGAACGGGATCCGGAGAGCGCGACAGCCGAGCCCACGCGCACCGACTCGCTGGCTTCCGTCTGACGAACCCATCGCGAACAGCCCAGGCTGTCACGACCGGGCCTGTTCGTACGGGACTCACCCACCACAAAAGGAACAGTCATTCTGTTAGCGTGGGTCCTGCAAGCAGAACCCGTATTCTTTTTGTGGGGGTGTGGTGCCGCGACTCACCGACGCGCGCAAGGAACTCCGGCGTACCCAGATTGCCGAGGCCGCCGTACGGTGCTTCGGCCGCAACGGCCTGGAGCGGACCTCGATCGCCGACATCACCGCCGAGTCCGGCCTCTCGGCCGGCTCGATCTATGCGCATTACCGCAACAAGGCCGACCTGGTTCGGGTCGCCGCCCGAGAGGTGCTTGCCAGACGCGCCGAGGTCCTCGGCGAGTACGCCGCGGGCGACGCCCCGCCCGGCCCTGACGAACTGCTCTCCCGTCTGATCGCCGCGATCGACCCGGCCGAGGCCCGGGTCGGCGTGCAGACCTGGGGCGAGGCGACCACCGAACCGGCCATCCGCGACATCGTCGTCGACATGACTGACCGGATGCGCGCGATGCTGCACGACTGCGTCATGGCGTGGCTGGTCAAGGTCGAGCACCACGAACCGGCCGAGGCCCGGGAGCGCGCCACTGCGATCGCCCACCGGGTCATGGCGCTCTACCAGGCCGAACTGCTGTACACCGCCTTGCGATCACCGACCGAGGAGAGAGCGTCATGACCACCGCAACCGCTTCGTTAGCCGCCCGCACCGTTTTCCGGATCGGCTACGGCGCCTTGCAGCTCGAGCGCCTGCACGACCGCCGCGGCGATGCCGTCGCGCTGTTGCGCCGCGCGGTCGAGCTGGGCGTCGACCACGTGGACACCGCCGAGTTCTACGGCTTCGGGTTCGCCAACGACGTGATCCGCGAGGCACTGCGCCCAGAGGACGACGTCCTGGTCGTCACGAAGGTCGGCGCTGACCCCGACCCCGGCGGGCACCTGCCGCTGCGTCTGGCACAGCGGCCCGAGCAACTGCGCGCCAGTGTCGAGGACAACCTGCGCAGCCTGCGCGTCGACCGGCTCGCGGTCGTCAACCTCCGCCGCCTGGACACCGGCCCCGGGCTGCGTCCCGAGGGCGACCAGGTCGTCGACCTCGACGACCAGCTCGCGGTGATGACCGCCCTGCGCGACGAGGGCAAGATCGGCGCGATCGGCCTGAGCAGCGTCACCCTCGATGGCCTGCGCCGCGCTCTGTCGGCCGACATCGTCTGCGTGCAGAACGCGTACAGTCTCGTCTCCCGCGACGACGAGGACATGCTGCAGCTGTGCGAGGCCGAGGGCATTGCCTGGGTGCCGTTCTTCCCGCTCGGCGGGGCCTTCCCGGGCCTGCCCAAAGCGGCCGACGAGTCGGCCGTGCACGCCGTGGCCATGTCCCTGGGCGTCACGCCCTCCCAGGTCGGCCTCGCCTGGCTGCTGCACCGTGCCCCGAACGTGCTGCTCATTCCGGGCACCGCCGACGCCGCCCACCTGGAGGCCAACATGGCGGTCAGCGCGATCACCTTGGACGCCGCGACCCTCGCCACCCTCGATGCCATCGAGTCCCGCTCCAGCGAGGTCCCCATCGGCTGACCGGAATCCACACGACCCGGGCCGACCACACCTGCAAGGACCCCTAAGGACGGATCATGAAGGCCATCATCTACCGCGACAACGGCGCCCCCGACGTTCTTCAGCTCGTCGACCGTGACCTGCCCGCCCCCGGCCCCGGCGAGGTTCGCGTCCGGGTCGCCGTGTCCGGGGTCAACCCGACCGACTGGCAGGCCCGCTCAGGCATCGGCCACTCTAAGCACTTCTCCGAGGTCACCCCGCACCTCGACGGCGCCGGCACGATCGACGCCGTCGGTGAGGGGATCGATCAGAGCCGGGTCGGTCAGCGGGTCTGGCTGTTCATGGCCGCCGCCGGGCGGCCCACCGGCACCGCAGCCGAGTTCACCGTCGTGCCCGCCGATCGGGCCGTGCCGCTGCCCGACCAGGCCGGGTTCGACGTCGGCGCCTCACTCGGCGTCCCCGCGCTCACCGCGCACCGCGCGCTCACCGTCGCCGAGGGCGGGCCGCGCCGTCTGCAGCCCGGGGCACTTGACGGCAGGGTGGTGCTCGCCGCAGGCGGGGCCGGGGCGGTAGGGCACGCGGTGATCCAGCTCGCCCGATGGGCCGGGGCCACCGTGATCAGCACGATCAGCGGCCCGGAGAAAGCACGGCTGGCCACCGCCGCCGGGGCCCACCACGTGATCAACTATCGCGAGGGCGACCCGGGCGCCGAGATTCGCAAGATCGTCCCGGACGGCGTCGACATCGTCGCCGAGGTGGCGCTCGGCGCCAACCTCGCACTGGACTTGGACGTGCTGCGGCCGCGCGGCACGATCGCGACCTACGCCAACGTCGGTGGCAAGCCGGTCGAACTGGACGTGCTGCAGAACATGGTGCTGAACACGCGCTTTCAGTTCCTCGTGCTGTTCACGGCCGGTCCAGAGGCACGCGCCGCGGCCGCCCAGGACATCGCCGCCGCCGTCCGCGGCGGCGCCCTGCCGGTAGGCGAGGAGCACGGCCTGCCGCTGATCCGCTTTCCCCTCGACCGTACCGCCGACGCGCACCGAGCGGTGGAGAGCGGCGCGGTCGGCAAGGTACTGGTGGACGTCACATCATGACGTCCAGTTGGCTATCGGGCGAACGCCGCGGCCGTCCCGGGGGCCGGCCGGGGCGGCCAGGCGGTCTGCGGCAGGCCGGTAGGGCGCCATCACGCCGACTCGTGTCCGGCCCGCGCGGTCACCATGATCTCCATCGGTGCGTATGGGAGCGGCTCCCTCCCGACCCAGAGAGGCGGAGGAAAGAAATCCGCTGAAAGCGGGTTCGAAGCCCTCCTCCGAGTTGGCGCTATCGCCCAAAGTCCGGTGTCCATGGCGCTCCGGGGCGAGTTCGGGAGGCAGTTGGGACGCAAAGATAGGAACAGACCGACAAAGACGGAGGCATGGAGAGACGACAACCCCCATCTGACCAGCAAAAACGTCACGGGCGCTCCCGCCGCGCCGACGACGAACGCCACCGATCGTGGTCCGCTGATGGAACCTGGGAGCGTCTACTCCAGTAGGTCCAGGCCGCGGCCGACGCGGCAGGGAAGATCGACTGGGACATCTCAGTGGACTCCCACCATCGTCCGCGCGCATCAGCACGCAGTCGGCGCCCGTACCGATCCGCCGTCGGCACCCGCCTCAAAGGGCCGAAGAGGCGGAGCACCAGGGCGAGACGCCATGGCAGGGCCTTCTCGCCCGCCTGGCGGAGGCGGTGCGGGAGGTGAGGGCCTGGGCCGCCCGCGCGGAGGGCTTACCAGCAATGCGATGCCATGACCCCCAACTATCCCTCCTGCCACGTTCTCCATAGGGGGAGGGGAGCCTCACCCGGCGACGACGCACGAGCCGCCAGCACCTCAACCGTCGGCGGCAAGGCGTTTCAGCCACTCCCTCAGCAGGTGCTGCTCCGCGCTGCTGAGGGTCGTCTGTTCGGGCAGTGCGGCGTGCAACGCGCGGGCGGCGCCTGCCGGACCGGCGTCCTGCACGGCCGGCTGTTGGTTGGTGACCGCGACGATCATGGATTCCCGCAGCGTGGTCAACAGGGCCGGGTTGCGCCGGTTCTCGGGCAGGGACAGCCAGGTGAGCACCGCACCGCGGGCCGTGGCGTGGATGATCTGGGCCGCGAGTTCCTCGTCGACGCGGAGCCATCCGCCGGCGGCGAGGCGCCGGACACGGCCCATCAGGATCTCCATGCCGGCCCTGAAGGCGGCCGAGGTGGCCCTCGTGGGTTCGCTGTACATCAGCGTGTACAGCGCGGGATTGGCCAGACCGAACTCGACCGCGACGTCCCAGCCGGCTCTCAGGTCCTCGATGAGGTCCCGCGGCTCGGGATCGACGTGCTTGGTGGCGAGAAAGGCGGCGAAGCCGTGCTCGGCCACCGCGTCGAGCAGCCCGTCCTTGTCACCGAACAACCGGTAGATGGCCGGCGGCTGCAGGCCCGCCGCATCAGCGACCGCGCGGGTGGTGACCGCCTCACGCCCCCCGCGTGTCAGCAGGCTGATGGCCGCCTCGATGACCCGCTGCCGGGTCTGTTCCCGACCGATGACCGCAGCGTGGCGGCGGCCTGACCGCACGCCCGCCACCACCCGCCACGGCGGAAGCGGCGGAAGGCGGTCCCCACTCGAGTGGGGACCGCCCTCCGTTTCTCGTGCCCGGCCGCGGCTGTACGACGCTCAGCGGACGATCATCGTCACGGCTGCCGTCACACCCACGGCGACGATGACCCCGCGCAGCGCGTTCGGCGGCAACTTCCGCCCCACCTTCGCGCCCAGCAGACCGCCCACGGTGGAGCCGACGGCGATCACCGCCGCCACCGTCCAGTCCACATCGGCGACCGCGATGAAGACCACCGCGGCCACACCGTTGACGATGGACGCCAGCACGTTCTTCGCCGCGTTGAGCCGTTGCAGGTCGTCCCGCAGGAAGCTGCCGAACAGCCCCATGAGCAGCACGCCCTGGGCGGCACCGAAGTACCCCCCGTACACACCGGCGCCGAGCACGCCGCACCACATCGGGACACCGCCGTCCGTCGCCCCGGTCTCACCCTGGCGCGCCTTGAGCCAGCGGTTCAGCCGGGGCTGCAGCATCACCAGCACGCAGGCGGCGAGGATGAGCACCGGCACCACGGCGTCGAAGGCGTCGTCGGGCAGTGTCAGGAGAAGCAGCGCGCCGGCCAGACCGCCGATGAAGGAGGCGGCACCGAACCGGATCAGTCGGCGCAGCTGGCCCTTGAGCTCGCGCCGGTATCCGTACGCTGCGCTGAGCACACCCGGCACCAGGCCGATGTTGTTGGACACATTGGCGAGGACCGGCGGGTATCCGAAGGCGAGCAGGGTCGGAAAGGTGATCAGGGTCCCGGAGCCGACCATGGCGTTGATGGTGCCGGCCGCTATACCTGCCGCGCCGATGGCCGTCATCTCGATCGCGTCCATCGGTTCAGTTCTCCCGTTGGGCGCCGCGGTCGGTCCAGACGTCCTCGGAGTCCAGGTCGGACACGGCGTACTTGCCGAGCGCGCTCACCAGCAGACGCATCTCCAGGGCGAGGCACTCGACGAAGTTGACCAGGCCCTCTTTGGGATCCGCGTCCGCCGCGGCGAGTGCGGCGCGCCCGAGGCCCACGGCCCTGGCGCCGAGCGCGAGGCACTTGACCGCACGTGCGCCCTCCCAGATCCGGCCCGTCACCAGCAGGCAGTTGTCCTGGGGTTCCACCCGGTCCAGGCATTCGGCGAGCGGCAGACCGACATCGTCGAGGAAGACCCGGGGAGCCCAGCCCGTACCGCCCTCGGCTCCGTCGACGGTGACCGCGTCCGCCCCGGCCTCCCAGGCGACGGCGGACGCCCGGTCCACGTCGCGTGCCGGCGGCAGCTTCACCCATACCTTGCAGCGCGGGTAGTTGTTGCGCATCAGCCGGATCTGCTGGCGCAGGATCTCGTCGGTGAAGGTGCCCGGGCTGCTGCACCGGAGCACCGCGTCGCCTTGCTCCCCGCACACGTCCATGACGTCGTACTGAGCGGAGAGCTCTGCGGCCCGCTCGCGCGGGACCAGAGTCATGCCGCCGAGTCCGGGCTTGGCTCCCTGGCCCACCTTCAGCTCAAAGGCGATCCGCCCCGATTCGAAGAGGGGCTGCACGGAAGGGTCGCTGTAGACGAGGTTCCAGACCTCGGCGTCGGCGTCCTCGGTGCTCTGCTGGACGACCACACCGCCGAGTCCGTCCGGCAGGGCGGCCGCGTACTCGGCGATCCTGCTCAGCAGGGAGCCGGAGGCCTCCTCCGCCATCCGGCCGTATCCGGAGACGGGGACGATGTTCTCGCCGATGACCATGGGTATGCCCAGCCGGCCCGCCTGCCGTGCCACGGCTTCGCCGAGGTCGCCGCCGGCCACCCGGGTGGAGCCGAACGCCGAGACGTAGACGGGCAGGGCCGATCGGAAACCGCCGATGTGCGTGCGGAGGTCGACGTCGCCGACGACCGGCTCACGTCCGAGGTCGAGCAGTTTCTCGAGCCGCAGCGGCACGAAGACCGGCGGGACGAGCCGTGCCCGGTCGAGTGCGTCTGCGGGGGCCGCGGCGCCCATGCCGTACTGGCCGAACATGGTGACCCCGTACTCGGCGGCGTCCGGGAAGGCCTGCGCCGTCCCGGACTTGGCGCGGGCGGCCACCTGCTCCCGGGGGAATCCCGGCGAGTCGAGACTGGTCACGGGCGCGGCTCCCCCGGCAGCTTCGGGTAGCCGGACGCCTGCCAGGCGGCGTCGAGGCCGCACAGGAAGCGCGTGAAGCGCTCCACGCCGAGGCCGAAGCCGGCGCTGGAGGGGATGCCCTCGCGGGCGAGCGTCAGGTACCACTCGTACTTCGCCGGGTTCTCACCCGTCTCGCGGATGCGCATGACGAGGTTGCGGTAGTCCGACTCGCGCTCGCTGCCGCTCATCATCTCGCCGAAGCCGCCCGGGTAGATGAGGTCGAAGTTGCGCAGGACGCCGGGCTCGGTGGTGCTCTCCTTGTCGTAGAAGCCACGCGAGCCCTTGGGGTAGTCCGTGATGAAGAAGGGATGGGCGGCCGCCTTGGAGATGATCTCCTCGCCCTCCCAGTCGATCTCCGAATTGGGCTCCTGCTCGTGTCCGCGGGCCTGGAGGTCGGCCACGGCCTCGGCGTGGGAGATGCGCCCGAAGGGAGCGGAGAGCACCTGCTTGAGTGCCTCCGGGTCCCTGCCCAGTATCTCCAGCTCGGCCTGCGCGTGAGCGAGTACGTACTCGACGACGTGCTTCGTCAGCCGCTCGGCGATGTCCAGCGCGTCCTCGCGCGAACCGTTGCCGATCTCGACGTCGAGCTGGTGGAACTCCACCAGGTGACGGTGCGTCACTGCCGTTTCCAGCGGTTCGAGACGCACGTTCGGGGCCACGTGAAAGATCTTGTCGAAGCTGAGCAGCGACGCCTGCTTGTAGAGGATGCCACTGGTCATCAGCTTGTAGCGGTGGCCGTAGTAGTCGATGTCCACCTGCTTGGCACCGCGTGCACCGGGGTCGGTGACCGGACCGATGGTCGGCGGCAGCAGCTCCTGGAAGCCCTCGCTGGTGAGGAACTCGCGGGCCCCACCGAGGAATTTGCTCTGGACGGCCAGGGTGGCGCGGGTCCGCTCCGAGGTCAGGTGAGCGCGGGGGGTAGGCAGTGCAGCCCGGCTGGTCTCCTGGGGCAAGCTCGTAAGCCTTTCAAATCCATAAAACGTTCAACGGTCTGTGGTGGAGTGTTATCCGGCTGGTCGTTCCCGGAACTCCATGGCGGCGAGCAGGTAATCCCGTCCCGTTCAGGCCAGGCTCGATCGTAGCCGGATCGCGCAGCTGGAAGCGCAGGAGTGACATTCGCCACAGCCCGGAAAGGTCCGTCGATCCGCGAAAAGCGAAGGGGGAGATTCCGCTTCTATCGCGGAACTCGCGATTCCCTGTGCGAGGCGGTGGCGCAGGTCTCATTGGCGGCTAATGATCTTGACGTGGGAAAGTGAAGTGTGTCAAGATCCGAATGGGCCGGGGGGTGGAAAAAGGGGGAATGTCTGATTTGCTCCCTGCGGTCCAGTAGCCACGAGCCGCTTTCCGGCGTTTTGTAGGCAGGGTCCTATCACTGCCCCTCTCCCGTACTCCTGAAGTAGCCGTCCCTGGTTTCCCCGGACGGTGATTCGTTATGCATTAGAAGGTGTTTGGATGATCTCCGGCGACCAGTCTTCCCTGCAAGGAGTGGGTGTGGACGAGTTGAAGGTGCACTGGTGCTCGCCCCTGGACAGCGGGCAGCAGAAGGCCAGTGAGAAATATCAGGCAGGTGCGCTCGACTTCGACGGAATCGTCGACTTCGCGCGCGAGGCCGACTCGCTCGGTGTCGATTCCCTCCTCATGGGAATCAGCTACCACATGCCTGACCCGCTGCCCATGATCGGGGCATTGGTGCGCGAGACCGAGCGAGTCAAGTTCATTCTCGCCTACCGCCCAGGTCTGCTTTCTCCGACCCTTTTCACTCAGGTCGTCAACACGGTTTCCTGGATGTCCGACGGGCGTATTTCGCTGAACCTGGTGGCCGGAATTTCTCCGGTCGAGCAGGCTTTCTACGGGGATTTCCTCGCCCACGACGACAGATATGCCAGGTCGAATGAATTCCTGGACATCTGCCACCGTTTCTGGCGAGGTGAGACGCCGCTCACCTACAAGGGCGATCACTACCGGATCGAAGAGGCGCAGCTCAGTCTCGGGTACAAGAACGGTGGCCGGCCGGCCATCTACATCAGCGGTGCCTCGGGAGTGGCGCAGCAGACCGCCGTCGACTACGCCGACTGCTGGCTCCGTTACGGCGACACCCCCGAGGGCATCGCCAAGGTGACCGAGCCGCTGCTCTCCAAGGGCTGTCGCGTCGGAATCCGCATGCACGTCCTCGCCCGGGAGACCCGCGCCGAAGCGCTGGCAGCTCTCGAGGAGATGATGCGGAATCCGGACGAAGAGCACCGCAAGTGGGTCAGTGACTTCGTCTCCAAGTCCGACTCCGAGGCCGTCAAGACCTCGTTCCGGCTGGCCGACCAGGCCGGCGGGGACTGGCTGTCACCGATGCTCTGGTCCGGAGCCGTCGCCTACCGGGGCGGTCCGGCACTGTGTGTCGTGGGCAGCCATGAAGAGGTCGCCTCGTACCTCTTCCAGTACAAGGCCGCCGGCGTCAGCGAGTTCATCTTCTCGGGCTGGCCGACCCGTGACGAGATGCGGATCTTCTACACCAAGGTGCTGCCGCTGATCCGCGAGCACGAGCGAAACGACGCATCGGCGTGAGCCAGGCGCCCCGGCTGCACCACGGCCTGTTCGCCGGCGGGGTCCTGCTCGGCCTGATGGCCGAGCAGGTCGTGATGTTCGCGGTTCCCCTGCTCATATTCCAGGACACGGAAGAGGTCTCCGCCCTCGGCTTCGCGTTCGCGCTCGAATGGCTGCCGGGTCTCATCGCCTACCCGTTCGCCGGTCTGATCGCCGACCGGGACGGAGGGGCCCGTCTGTTCTCGCTGGTCTCCGGGGCGCGCGCGACGGTACTCGGCTTGGTCGCCCTCGTGTGCCTGACACAGCCGGGCTGGACCACTGCCGCCCTGATGACGAGCGGTGCAGTGCTTTCGGTACTGATGGCGCCCACCCGGATGTCCGTCGAGAAGATGGTCCCCCAGCTGGCCGAAGGCGAGAAGCTCGCCCGGACCCAGGCGCTGGTGCAGAACATGGAGTTGCTGGCCATGGCGCTGGGGCCCGCGCTCGCGATGCTCGCGGCCGCCCTGCTGGGCAAGGTCTGGCTGCTGGTCGTGGCCGCAGCCGTGTTCGCCGTTGCCGCCGCCTGCTGGCTGCCGCTGCCCCGGGGCGAGCGTCAGCCCTCACCGGGCAGTGCTCGGGAGACCCTGGGGGAGCTGGCCCTGGGCTGGAAGCTCCTGGTCGGCAACCGTCCGGTGCTGCTCCTCGCGTTCCTCAACTTCGGCATCAACCTGGCCTTCGCCACCGTGCTCAGCGCCAACGCGGCCCTGGTCACAGGGGTCTTCAAAGCGCCGGAATCGTCCTTCGCACTCCTCAACACGTGCGTCGGTGTGATCGGCCTGCTCAACCTGCTGGTCATCCCGCTCCTCCTGAAGCGCTTCGACGTGGAGGTCCTCGGGGTCGTCGGCTTCGTGACGCTCTGCGGCGCACTGCTGCTGGTCGGGGTCGCGGCCTCGTTCCCGCTCTACGCCGTGCTGTTCGTGGCGGCGCTGACCGGGACCGCGTACTTCAACGTCTTCAACCGCACCCAGCGCGTGAAGGTCATCCCGAAGGAACACCTCGGCAAGGTGATGGGGCCCTTCTACCTGCTCAACCTGCTGTCCTATCCCATCGGTGGGCTGCTGGTCGGCAGCCTGGGCGGCGGCTTCGGCCCGCAGCGGCTCGTCTCCGTACTCGCCGTGCTGCTGAGTGCCTTCGGCGCCGTCCTCCTGCCCCTGACCATGCGCAGCTTCCGTCGGTCACTGGCCGCCCCGCCAGGAGATCCCGTAGGAGTCCAAGCGTGAGCACACCCTTCCGGTGCATCGTGAGCACCGTCGAGTCCGATTCCCACATCTGGAATCTCGTCTACCTGCAGAAGGTCCTGGAGGAGCAGGGCGCCACCGTGCTCAACCTCGGCAGCTGCACGCCGGTCGCAGAGGTACTGAGCGGCATCGCCTCCTTCCACCCGGACCTGCTTGTGGTCTCCAGCGTCAACGGTCACGGGCACCACGGCGCACGCGTCCTTCTGACGGAGATGCAGCGCCAGGGCCTGGAGGTCCCCAGCGTGGTGGGCGGGAAGCTCACCACGGCCGAGTCGGACAACGACCGGGTACGCCGCGACCTCCTGTCACTCGGTTACACCGAGGTGTTCACCGGCGACGACTCCATCGACCGGTTCCGGGAATTCCTCCGGTTCGGCCGGCGAGCCGGTTTCTCCGCCTGGCAGCCGCAGGCGGCAATCGTCCCCCCGTGGGACAGCACAGAACTCGTGAAGACAGGGATGCACTGAATGCACATCGTCATCGTCAACCGCTGGCCCCGATTCTCCGACGGCGTGCGCTGGGACAACGAGCTCACGCGCTACGAGGAGTTCATCGACCACAGCCGGCACCAGGTCAGCTACGTCGTCGACGGCCCGGGCGCCGACGGCGTCCTCGCCGATCCGTCGGAGATCGCCGCCGTGATCCGCGTCGAGGACGTCAACGACGTCGACGCGCTGCGCGGCGCGGTCGCCGAGATCACCGCACAGGTCGGGCCCGTCGACCAGCTGATCGCCCTGTCCGAATTCACCCTGGAGATCGCCGCGCGGGTGCGACAGGACCTCGGCATCCCCGGCCCCACCCCCTCCGAGGTGGCGGTGTACCGGGACAAGGTGCGTATGAAGGAGATCCTCGCGGACAAGGGCGTCAGGGTCCCGCGCTTCCACAACTGCGAGGGCGCTGAGCAGGCAACCGAGTTCGCCCGGGAAGCCGGATTCCCGGTGATCCTGAAGCCGGTCGACGGCGCGGCGAGCATCGGAGTGCACCGGGTCGACGACGAGCGGTCCCTCGCCGCACTGCTGCCGACCCTCGATCTCTCCCGCTACGAGATCGAGGAGTTCGTCACCGGCGTCATCTTCCACATCGACGGCTACGTGGACGGGGAATCCGAGATCGGGTTCCAGGTGGTCTCGCGTTATGTGAACGACTGCCTCGGGTTCGGTTCGGGTCTCCCGCTCGGATCCGTGGTCATCCAGCGCAGTGAGCTGCGCGACCGCATCGAGGCGTTCTCCCAGGAGTGCGTCGCTGCCCTCGGCATGCGCACCACCCCGTTCCATCTCGAGGTCTTCGTGACGCCGCAGGGCGAACTGGTGTTCCTCGAGATCGGCGGCCGGGTCGGCGGCAGCGAGGTGCCCCACCTGCTGAACAAGATGTTCGGTGTCAACCTGTTCGAGATCTGGCTGCGCTCCCTGACCGGGCAGGACGTGGAGATCCCGGCGAAGGCGGAAGACCCCTCCGGCGGCTGGCTGGTCGTGCCGAAGCCCGCCGACCTGCCGGCACGAGTGGTCAAGGCCACCCCGATGGGGGACCGCATGCCCACCGTCTGGCGCGAACTGCTGCCCGCCGAAGGCGAGGTACTGCAGCCCGGCGGCTCGTACGACGCCCTGCACAGCGGCCGCTTCATCCTCCTCCACGACGACCAGGACCGGGTCGAGGCGGACATCCGTCACATCATCGAGAACTTCGAATTCGAGGCCAGCACGCTATGAACCACGCCACGGGGAACGCCACCTCTGCGAGCGATACCGCTCTCCACGCCCAGCTCACCGGCTTTCTGAGCGAAGTCGAGCTCGACGGGATCAAGGCCACGGGGGAGCGGCTGCTCGATGCCGCCGGCGGCATCGAGAAACTGCCCGACTACAAGGTCATGGTGGCCTACGGGGGCGGCAAGGACAGCACGTACGTCGTCGCCTTCGTACGCGCCGTCCAGCTGCACCTGGCACTGAACTACGAGCGAACCTTCACCATGCGCGTCGCCAACATGCGGCACGCGGGTGTCCCGCTCGCGGTCATGGAGAACATCGACCGGGTCTACCGGGCCCTCGGGCTCCTCGACGACGAGCGGGCCGAGCTGTTGACCATCGACCACACGCTGGTGCGGCCGTTCCGCGTCGACCTGCCGCTCCCCGACCGGCTGGTCGCCATCAACCGCGTCGACGTGCTGATGAACGGTCACCGTGCCGCCGGCGACGGTCGGCCCACCTTCTGCAACAGCTGCAATCTCGCCGTCGCAGACTTCTACGGCCGCGCGGCCTGGTTCGACGGCGGCGTCGACGCCGTCATGACCGGCGACTCCCGGCGCGAGCAGCTCCTCTACTCGGCCTGGATCATGCGCCTCGCCAAGGCCTGCGGCGTGGACCTCGCGGAATGCCGCAGCATGGGCTTCCAGGGCATCCTCACCGCGCTGCGCGGCATCGGGGACACCTACTTCCGAGAGCTGTTCGGCGACGACAGCGACGCCGAACTCGCCGACCGCCAGGTCTCCACCGGCGACCGCTCGCTCCAGCCCGAGTTCATCTCCATCTATGACCTGGTCAGTTACCGGGTGCACGACCACTGGGACCTGATCGTCGACTTCCTGGGGTTCCAGTTCGACGACCTGGCCTTCAGCTTCAGCGAGTCCGACTGCGCCAACCCCACCCTGATGGCGCACCTGCGCGGACTGCGTACCCAGTACGTCCACGGCCGCACGTACGACGACGGCATATCCGAGTACCTCGAGCTCGCCGAAGAGCTGATGCGCAAGAAGGAAATGCCGCAGAACCTCATCGAGCTGGCGCTGAGCCGCTACGACTCGCCGGAGAAGATGGCGTACCGCCGCAAGCTCTCCGCCGACTTCGCCCACGACGCCTTCGGCCTGTCCGAGGACGCCCTCGTCGCAATGGTGCACTCGCCCTTCACCGACCGCGGCGAGCGGCTCCAGGCCTTCCTGGACCGCTGCCACCCCACGATGTCCACCGAATCGGGCCGGCTGCACGCCGTGCTCCGCGCCGAGACCGAAGACACCGATGCGGTGACCTGGCTGGAGGAGGTCTCCGGACTCACCATCGGCCACCTGCGTACGCTCTACGGCAGCTTCCTGGTGAACTTCGGAAACCCCGAGACGATCATCTCGCGGGTCCGTGCGGGCGACCCGCACAAGCACTCGGTGGCCACCGTCGACCCGAGCACCGGCGCTCCGGTCCTCGAGCTCATCTCAGGACGGTGACGTGACCGGTTACTTCGACCGGTTCGTGGCCGAGAGCCGCTCCCAGGGCACCCTGGTCGTCCAGCCGCGCATGGGATTCGGCAAGGTGAGCTCGATGGCAGCGGGCCTCCAGGAAGTCGCGTCGCTCGACTTCCCGGTGGTCGGCACCCTGACCATCGACAGCTATACCCGGGTCGGTGACCATGTCACTCCGCTGGAGAGGCTCGCCGCGGGCGAGGAGCTGAACGGATACCCGATCGTCTCCCATCCGACGGTGACCACCCGGGAGATGCTCGACGGCCTGTACGGCCCGGCGTTCCCGGTTCAGGTGCGGCACGGCACGGCCCGGCCGATCCACGTCTTCCGCAGACTGGTGGAGGCAGGGCTGGACGCGACGGAAGGCGGTCCCGTCTCCTACTGCCTCCCCTACAGTCGGCTTCCCCTGGCCGACGCGGTACGGGCCTGGTCCGAGAGCTGCCGCCTGCTGGCGGGCGAGACGGAGCACGGGCACATCGAGAGCTTCGGCGGCTGCCTGCTCGGTCAGCTGTGCCCGCCCTCGCTGCTGGTGGCGATGACCGTCCTGGAAGGGTACTTCTTCCGGTCGCACGGCCTGCGTCACATGTCGCTGAGCTACGCGCAGGGCACCCATCCCGCACAGGACCGGGGCGCGCTGCGGGCGTTGAGGGAGCTCGCGGGGGCCTATCTGGGCGACGTCACCTGGCACGTGGTGCTGTATACGTACATGGGGCTCTTCCCCCGGACCGAGAGCGGCGCCACCGCCCTGATCCAGGAGAGCGCCCGGCTGGCCCGGGACTCCGGATCCGAGCGGCTGATCGTGAAGACGGTGTCCGAGGCCTGGCAGATCCCCAGCGTCGCCGAGAACGTCTCCGCGCTGCGGCTGGCCTCGGCCGCCGCGGCCGGACCCGCCGAGCAGCCCACGGCCCTGGAGGCCGAGTTCTACGAGGAGACCCTCGGCGAGGCGCGGGCGATCATCGAGGCGGTGCTCAACCTCGACGAGAACATCGGCTCCGCCCTGGTCGAGGCCTTCCGGCTGGGAGTGCTCGACATCCCTTACTGCCTGCACCCCGACAACCTGGCCGTCGCGACCTGCGTGATCGACGACCGGGGCGCACTGACCTGGGGCAGCACCGGCAAGCTGCCACTCCGCGGCACGGCCCGGCAGTCGGGTTCCGACCGGCTGGCCTCCGATCAGCTGTACGGCATGCTCAACCACGTCGTGCGGTGTTACGACAGCAACGAGTACAAGTGGGGATTGGTTCAACCGTCATGACTGACCGGAACGACCGAACGGACCGGCCCACCCTGGTTCTGGTGGACGCGTTCTCCACGGGCGCCATGCTGGCGCGCGAAGCGGCCGGCAGCCACCGCGTCCTGCACGTGCGGTCCCGCGCATCGGCCTCCGCCACCTTCATCGCGAGCCTGCCGCGCGACCTCTTCACCGAGGACCTCGGCTACCCCGGCAGGGAGGCCGAGGTGCTGGCCCGGCTTGCCGAGCACCAGCCCGTGGGCGTCATCCCCGCGAGCGAGTTCGGGGTCGAAGTCGCCGACGAGCTCGCCCGCGCGCTGGGGCTGCGCGGCAACGACCCGGCGCTGTCGTCGGCGCGCCGCGACAAATTCCTCATGATGGAGGCGCTGGCCGGAGCCGGGGTGCGCACGTCCCGGCAGTGCCGCTCAGGCGACCTCGGCGAACTCCTCGCCTGGTGGCGCACGGCAGGGGTCACCCGCGTCGTGGTGAAGCCGCTCGACAGCGCCGGCTCGGACGACGTCTACACCTGCGAGACCGAGGAAGAAGTCGTCGCGGCCTTCGAGGCCATCATGGGCAAGACGAACCTCATGCTCAGGGTGAACGAGGTGGTACTCATCCAGGAGTACCTGACCGGCGACGAATACATCGTCAACACCGTCAGCCGGGACGGCACGCACTGGTTCACCGACGCCTGGATCAGCCGGAAGGAGGTTCGGCAGGGCAGTCGCAAGATCTACGACGCCGAGGACCTGATCGCCCCGGAGGACCCGGTGCTCGACGTGATCCTGCCGTACGTCTCCGACGCGCTCGACGCGCTCGGCATCACCGACGGCCCCGGCCACAGCGAGCTCATCCTGACCGAGGGCGGACCCGTGCTGCTCGAGACCGGGGCACGGATCTCCGGTCTCGCCAACCCCGCGGCGCTCAACCGCTGCACCGGTGCCAACCAGGTCAGCCTCGCACTCGACTGCTACGCGGGTGACGGCGTACGGCTGGCAGGCCGTCCGGCGCGCTACGAGCTCCTGGAGTCGGGGCGCTGCGTCAACCTGATCGCACGGCGGGCGGTGCCGCTGCCCATCGAGACCATCCGCTCGCAACTGGAGCGGTTCCCGGCCTTCGAGAGCGTACGGTTCCGGCTTGCCGACGCCGCGATCACCCGCCCGACGGTCGACCTCAACTCCTCGCCGGGGGCGGTCTTCTTCGTCCACAGGGACACTGCGGAGATCGACAGGGCCCACAAGTTCCTGCGCGAACTCGAGTACGAGCTGCTCTGACGACCCCGAGAGATACTGGTGACATTCACATGCCCATAGGCACTGAGCAGTTCCGCGCGATCTTCGGATCCTTCCCGACCGCGGTCACGGTCATCACGGCGCTGGACGAGGGGCACGAACCCCGAGGGTTCACCTGCAACGCCGTCTGCTCCGTGTCCGTCGCGCCGCCGACGCTCCTCATCGGCGTCGGCAAGCAGTCCCAGACGCTGCCGGCCCTCATGTCGGCCGGCGCCTTCGTCGTCAACTTCCTTGCGTCGTCCGGCGAAGAGGCCTCCCGGGTTTTCGCGGGAAAGGGGCAGGACAAGTTCGCCGGTCTGGAATGGGAGCCGTCCGTCCACGCAGGCGGCGCACCGATCCTCACCGACATCGTGCACGCGTACGCCGAGTGCAGGACCGTGCAGACCGTGGACGCGGGCGACCACTGGCTCCTCATCGCCGAAATCCGTGGCGGTGAGAAGTACGCCCGTGAGCCGCTCCTGTACTGCCAGGGGAACTACAGCCACTGGCCCGTACTCGCGACGGCCGAGCACTGACACGGTGGTCCACGCACGCCCGGCGCGGACCTCTGGGACTCCAGCAGGACTTTAGTGTCTGACCTGCGGGTTTCGCTGGGAGGCTGGAGTGCGGCGGGCTGTGGAGTGGTCGGGGGCGGTCTCAGGGAGGCCGCCCCTCGATCCTGCGACAACGTCGCAGGAACTCCTGGCACCCGAACCGGCGACGGCCAGGCCATCCTCATCGAACCCGCCGCCGGCGAACGTGGGTGGGCCGTCCGTACCGCAGGCCGTGTGACCGCCGGCAGCCCGTCGACTTCGACGGGCCGACCCAGGGCTCGGCGAGCGCGGCGAACCACGCGGGGCGTCCCGCCGGTGCGGCGGGACGCCCCGGACTACCTGCGCGGCGGCCGTCAGCCCTTGTTCTCGACGATGTTGACCATCCAGGTGACACCGAACCGGTCCTCGCACATGCCGAAGGTGTCTCCCCACATCTGCTTCTCCAGCGGGACGTGCACCGTGCCGTCGGTCGAGAGTTTGTCCCAGTAGCCACGCAGTTCGGCGTCGTCGTCGCCGCTCAGGCTCACGGAGAAGTTGTTGCCCGGCTTGTGTTCCATGCCGGGAGGGGTGTCGGCGCCCATCAGCGTGAATCCGCGGTCGGTCTCGAGCATGGCGTGCATGATCTTGTCTTCGTGCCCGGGCTGGGCGCCGCCGAATTCGCCGAAGGTGTGCAGTTTCAGGTTGCCGCCGAGGACGCTCTTGTAGAACTCCATGGCCTCCCGCGCGTTGCCGGCGAAGCTGATGTACGGGTTGAGACGAGATGGCACGGAATGCTCCTTTTATGGGCATGAGTCGGTTCTCGCAGGGTATCGGCCGCCCTCCCGCTTCCGGTCGCCCCACGCGGCCGACCGGCCGGCCGACCGCCCCAAGCGGCCGGCCGACCGGCCGTCGGCCCGGCTCCGGTCGACGGCCGACCGGCCCCGGCCTGCGGGGGATCGCGGCCGACCACTCCCGGCGGCCGTGGGGGACTCAATTGCCCCGGCCGTCAACCACCGCCGTCGCAATGCTTCTTCATTGTTGTACTTACTCGAGTTCCAGAAAGCGGTGTCCATGTCCCGGAACATGTCCTGACCGGCTCGTTGTGAATGGTCGCCGACCCGGAACTCTTGTTACTGACAGGGCAGTTGTGTAAGGGTGAGCCACCTCACTTCCGAACAGCACTGCTTTGCTCAACCGTTCGAATTGCTTGCCGGCGGCCAGCTCCAAAAGAGCGCGAAGCCGCCCACTCGAAGGTATGTACCAACCGGCGCACTCCTTTCGACCCACACACAGCAACCCCCCACCGCATTGCCATGGATGGAAAGACGTCAATGCAGCAACCCCGCACGCCCGGAACCACCCCTCCCGCGCAGCCCAGCCGTTCCCCAGGGGTCTCCGACGAGGAGCTTGCCGCCGCGCTGCATGCCGGTGGCGGGGTCCAGGAGGTTCATCCGGTGGCCACGCTGCTCGCCCGGCACTGGCAGTCCGTGTTCGACTATGCCTCGATTTGTGCTGTCTCGAACAAAACTGCCTCCATGCTCACCACGGCCGCTTTTACGCAGTTGCTGGAAAATCTGACCCGCAACGGATCGGTGAGTGCCGTACGGCCCCACCTTCTGGTGGCCGCCCGTCATATATCCAAGGCGTGGGCCGTCGACCAGCGTGTCGCCGCGGTGCTGACCGGACTCGTGAATCCAGAAGGTCCTCAGGAGAATAGGCAGTTGGTCTCCCGCGCATTCCATGCAATGCCGCTGACCGCGCAGGTGCTGCTCTGGCATGCCGAGGTCGAGGCGGAGGGCATATCCATACCGGCCGGTTTGCTGGGAATTGATCCTCGTGTCGCGTCCGGCCAACTCGCACAGGCACGCGAACAGTTCAGGCTGTCCTGTGTGCGGGTCCACCGCGAACACGCGCCGACCGGGGAATGCCGCCACTACAACCGCCTTCTGGACATCTCGCTGCGCCGCGGCGGTGCGCTGATCCCGGACATCCAGGTGCATCTGTCCGAGTGCTCCTACTGCCGGTTCGCCGCCGACCAGCTGCGGCAGTCCGGCGGTCGTCTGGGCATGCTGCTCGCGGAGGCGCTGCTCGGTGGCGCCGCCCAGGCGTACCTCGACTCGCGGCCGGGGCGGCGGCGCAAGGCCCGCAGCCAGGGCGGCGGAGGCGACGGGGCCGAGACGCAGCGCGGGACCGGCCGGCACTCGCGGGGCGGACGGCCCCGCACCCTGCGCAGCATCGCCCTGCGGGGCAAGCGCATGGCGGCGGTGGGGGTCGCGCCGGGGGCGCTGGCCGTCGGAGTGACCGCGGCCGTGACCGGACTGCTCGTCATCGCCCTCGTGTCGGCCCTCTGGGAAGGGGACGGACACCAGGCCGGTCCGTCCGTGCCCAGCGGCGCCGTCACCGGTACCGCCCCTCCCGCCTCCGGAGCGGGGACGCCGGTGCCGTCGGCCCCGGCGCCCGACCCGTCGACGACCGCGGCGAACCATCCGGCCGGGCCGCTCAACACCCGCCTGCGCAATGTCGAGGCGGGCCTGTGCCTCGACGTAGCCGACCGCGAGCCCAAAGCCGGATCCGAGGCGACGATGGCGTCCTGCTCGTCGGTGCCCACGCAGAAGTGGGTGTACGAGGTCGACGGTCTGCTCCGCAGCTCCGCCGCGCCCGCACTCTGTCTGAACTCCCGTGGGCTCGATGGCATCGTTGTCGTGGACACCTGCACACGCCGGACGGCCCCCGACGCCGTCGACGTCCGCTACGACCTGACCATCCAGGGCCAGGTCATCCCGCGCTGGAACGACCGGCTGGCGATGGTGCCGGCGTCCGGGGAAGCGGGGACCTCCGTGGTGGTCAAGGTCCGTGACGAATCGGCCGCCCAGGTCTGGCAGACCGACATCGCGCACACGGGGCCGCAGCAGCAGTCGGGCGCCGAGGGGACCGCGCCGTACGCGGAAGAGGTGAACGACCTGCCGCCCGCCGTGGGCCCTGACTGCGTCCCCGAGGTGTGCCCGCGCCCGGAAGCCGGGCACAGCGGTGGCGCGGCGTCGGACGTCCCGGGCAGCCACGCCCCGGACGCCGCGCAGCCCGGCCCGGGTGCCGGGGCAGGGCACGGCGCGGACGACGGCGGTCGGGACGGCGAGCCCGAAGGCGCGTCGGAGGGCAGCGTGCGGCGGGTCGACGACACTCCGCCCGACCAGGGGGAACGGCACAGCCCCCCGCCGGTGGTGGCGGCTGTGGTCGGGGACTCTGACCGGCGCGCACCCGGACACCACGGCACCGGAGCGCGCAGCGGTGAGGTGAACCCGCGGGCGGCCAGGTGAACTCCCGGGTGGTCAGGTGAACTGAGGCATCTCGCCGGCGGTCGTGGAGATGTCGATGACGGAGAACGCGGCGCCCTGCTGGTCCGCGACCGACGCGAACCGGCCGAAGGGGCTGTCCCTCGGCCCCCAGTGCAGTTGTCCGCCCAGCCCGGTGATCGTCGCCACGGCCGCGTCGCAGTCCTCCACGCCGAAGTACACGTTGACGTACGGATGGACCTCCGCCGGGAAGTCCTCGGTCATCTTCAGCCTGCCGACGACGGGTTCGCCGCCGACGTGCCACAGGCTGAAGTCGACCGACTCGTCCTGCATCCGCTTCGCCTCGTAGGGGAAGACGGCGGGGAAGAAGTGGTCGGCCTTCTCCACGTCCCTGGTGGTGACCTCCGCCCAGCAGTAGGCGCCGGGTTCGCCGGTCCGCTCGAAGCCCGTGTGGCTGCCCGGCTGCCACACGCTGAAGAACACGCCGCTGGGCTCCTCCGCCGTGACCATGGTGCCGAAATCGCCGACCGGCATCGGGTCCATCAGCAGGGCGCCGCCGTTGTCGCGGATCTTCTCGGCGGTGGCGGCGATGTCGGAGGAGGCGAAGTAGAGATTCCAGGCGGGCGGCCCGCCCGCGCCGGGCATCTGCGGGACGAGGGCGGCGACGGGCTTGTCGCCGGAGAGTGCCTGGGTGTAGCCGCCGAACTCGGGCGAGCCCTCGTCGAAGGTCCAGCCGAACAGTTCGCCGTAGAAGCGCTTCGCGCCCTCCATGTCGGGGAACGCCGCGTCCGCCCAGCAGGGCGTGCCTTCGGGGTGCGCTGCCATGGTGTCCAAACCTTCCTGCATGTCGGTTCTCTCCTTCGCACGCTATGGGGCCCGGTGCCCCGCCGCCCGTAGGACGCGCGGCCGTGCGGGCACCGGTATGAACGCGCGGCCGTGCGGACTCCCGCCCGGCCGCGCGCACGTGGCGGGTGACCGCCATGGCGCGTACCCGCCAGTGCCGTTCGGTTCGCAGGCAGCTTGATCGCGTCGAAACTCTTCGCAGCGTCCGGAGCCACCCCCGTCCACCGGACGTCCCGAGGAGAGGCATCCATGACCACCAGACCACCCGCGAGGCGCGGAGCCCGGCTGATGGCCGCCGGGCTGCCGCTCCGTGCCGCTATTCGACGCCCACGACGCCTCGTACGACACCCAGCTCCACCAGGTCCTGAGGCCGCAGCCGCAGCTGGTCCGCGGTGTGCGGCACCTGCTCCGGGGAGCGCTTGAGGATCGCCGCGGCGAGCTCGGGCGCGATGACGGAGAAGTAACTGCCCGGGGCGGCCCAGGTGTTGCCGGGCGCGGCGAGCGCCAGGGCGCCCCCGGAGCCGCCCTCGCCGATGAGCAGGCTCGTCAGCGGGGTACGGGCGGCGGCCACGGCCGTGAACATCTCGGCGATCGCCGCGCCCGCGCCGCAGCGCTCGGCCTCGGCGCCGTTGTCGGCGCCGGGCGTGTCGATGAGCGTCAGCACGGGGAGCCCCAGCCGGTCGGCGAGCCGTATGACGCGGGCGGCCGTGCGAAAACCGGCGGGCGTGGTCGCCGTCCCGCACTGGGCGGCGTACGCCACCGGCCGCCCGTCCCGCAGACCCACCCCGCACAGCATCCCCGGGTCGTCACCGCCGCACCTGTCCCCGCGCAGCAGCTCGCGGTGCGTGAAGTAGTCGTCGAGATACGCCTCGGCCCGCGGCCGCCCCGGCTCACGCGCCTGCCGCACGGCGTCCCAACCGCTGCGCGGCAGCTCCCCGCCCCCGCCGAGCGCCCGCGGCGGAGGGGCGGCTTCCGTGGCCGCCGCGCCGGGTGCGAGTGCCGAGGCCCAGAACGCCAGTGTCTCGCGCAACGCCTCCGGTCCTACGACCGCGTCGATCTGGCCCGACGCGAGCTGGCCCTCGGCCGAGTAGGCCGTCGGGTCCGCGTCCGCCGGGCGCACGCGGGAGCCCGCGAAGCCGACCTGGGCGCCGGGCAGCGCCAGGATGACGTCCGCGCCCGCCCCGAGGGTGGCCCAGCCGCCGCCCGTCGTCGGGTCGCGGAGCACGGCGATGTGGGGGAGGCGCGCCTCACGCAGCAGCGCCGACGCGCGGGCGACCCGTTGCAGCTGCGTCAGCGCCACCATCCCCTCCTGCATCCGGCTGCCGCCCGTCGCGATCAGCGAGACGAGCGGCAGCCGGCGCTCACGGGCCAGCGTGTACGCAGCCTCCAGCCGGTCCCCGGCCCGTCGGCTCAGCGAGCCGCCCAGGAAGCCGAACTCGAAGGAGATCAGCACGCATTCGGTGCGGCCGAGCAGGGCGGTGCCGTAGACGACGGACTCCGCGGAGCCCGTCCGCCGTGACGCGCGGGCCCGCTGTGCGCCGTAGCCCTCCCAGTCGAGCGGCCCGTCTCCGGTGATCGGAAGCTCGGCGAGCTCCTGCTCCGTGAACCCGTCGCAGACCACGGCGATCGCCTCGCGGGCGGACAGGCGCTCAGGCATGGAGCGCCCGCTTCATGATCTTGCCCATGTCGTTGCGCGGCAGGACGTCGAGGAACCGGACCGTCCGCGGCCGCTTGTGCGGGGCGAGCTGGGCGGCGACATGGTCCGCCAGCTCCTCCCCGGCCGGCGGGGACTGCGGGTCCGTGGCCACGATCCAGGCGACCACCCGCTCCCCGAGGTCGGCGTCGGGCTCGCCGGTCACCGCCGCCTCGCGCACGGCCGGATGGTCCAGCAGCACGTTCTCGATCTCACCCGCCCCGATCTTGTAGCCGCCGCTCTTGATCAGGTCGGTGGCCTTCCTGCCGACGATGCGCACATGACCGTCCGCCTCGCGCACGGCCATGTCGCCCGTGCGGAACCAGTTCCCGTCGAAGGCCGCGGCCGTCGCGTCGGGGCGGTTCAGGTACTCCGTGAACAGGTTGTCGCCACGCACCTGGATCTCGCCGATCGTCTCGCCGTCCCGGTCGGTGATCTCCGTTCCGTCCTCCTCGACGAGCCGCAGCCCCACCCCGCGCAGAGGCACTCCGACCGTGCCCGGCCGGGCCTCGCCGTCCACGCGGACGCTGGTGTTCATCAGTGTCTCCGTCATCCCGTACCGCTCGACGACCCGGCGGCCGGTCGCCGCGACGATCCGCTCGTGGTCGGGCAGCGGCAGGGCGGCGGAGCCCGACACCAGCAGTCGCGCTCCGGCCAGTGCCTTCGTCAACTCCGCGTCTGCGGGCAGAGCTTCGGCCAGCCGGTGGTACATCGTGGGCACGCCGAAGAGCATCGTGCCGCCGGAGCTCAGTTCCCTTGTCACGCCCTGCGGAGTGAAACGTCCCAGGTGCCGCACCTCGCCGCCGCGGCGCAGCGGGCCGAGGATCCCCAGGATGAGCCCGTGCACATGGAACAGCGGCAGGGCGTGCACCAGGACGTCGTCGGCGCTCCACTGCCAGGCGTCCTGCAGTGCGTCCAGCGTGGCGGCGATCGCGCGGCGCGGCAGCACCGCGCCCTTGGGCGGGCCCGTCGTGCCCGAGGTGTAGACGATCATCGCGGGGGAGCCGGCCCCCGCCTCCGGCGGCAGCGCGCCCGCCGGGCCCGCGACGTGGATGTCGACGCGCTCCAACGAGGCGAGCTGCGACGGCAGTTCGTCGTCCGGTCCGGCGAGCACCACGGTCGGCGCGCTGTCGGCGAGGATGTGCGCCAGCTCCCGCTCGCCGGTCTTCGGGTTGAGCGGCACGACCGGCACGCCGGCCAGCAGCGCCGCCACCGCGCCCACCGCCGTCTCGAGCGTCGGGGCGGCCCACAGGGCGACCCGCCCGGCCTCCGCGATCCGAGCCGCGAGGGCGCCGGCGGCACCGTTCAGCTGCCCGTACGTCAAGGAGCGTTCCCCGAACCGAAGGGCGATGCGGCCGGAGCCGGGGGCCGCGGCATCCAACGCCGGAAAGAGCGAACTCACGCCTGGTCCTCCTCGTGTCGCGTGCGGAGGCGTCATTGTCGCGCTCCCGCCTTCGGCGCACGCCGGCGATCCGCCGGAAGGCGTCGTCCGCCCGCCGCCCGGCCGTCGGCCAGGTGGCGCGTTCCGCCCGTACGCGTACACCCAGCCTGCCAGGGCCGGGTCGGACGGCAGCAGGAAGCCGATCGAAAGCGAATCCTGCGCGCTGCCCTTGGCCCGTGAGCGGTCGCCTTGGCCTGGGCGTGAGGTGTCAGTGGTGCCGGTCACGGTGCGGGCACGACAGATTGGACCGACTGTGGCGTCATCGCGTGGATGGCCTCCTGCTTCCAGGCCCGCAAGGTCCTCGGCGATGCACCCCTCCGGATGGGGTCGTCGCGGTCGCCGGCGCAGGGTCGGGCAAGGGCGCTACGGGAGCGGCAGCGCGATCTTCACCGCGTACACGGCGACGAGGCCGTAGCCGATGCGGAAGGTCCAGGCGCGCGCCCGGCCGGAGATCCGGACACCGGCGAAACCGCCGGCCGCGACCAGCAGCTGCTGCCACACCAGCGAGGCCACGAACACCCCGGCGACAAAGACGGCTCCGGCGGTGCCTCCGCCGAGGGCGGCGCCCTGAGCTGTGGTGAGCGCGGCGAAGTAGAGGGCGGTCGTGGGGTTGATGAGGGTCAGGGCGGCGAAGCGCGTGAAGACCCGCACGGGTCCGCCGTCGGCGCTGGCGGTCGCGCCGGGCGCAGAGGCGTCTTCTTCGGCGGGGAGGGCCTTGGTGCGTGAGGACAGCAGGCCGTGGGCCGCGATGCCCACGAGGACGATCGCCGACACGAGGCGCACCCACGCCTCCACACCGGACAGCGCGGACGCGATCAGCGGGCCGAGGGCCGTGGCCACGGCAGCGTAGGCCATGTCGACGACCGCGACGGCCGCCGCCGCCGCCACCGCTCCCCGCCTCTCGCGCATGCCCTGCTGGACCAGCAGCACACCGATGGCCCCGACCGGCATGGCCACACCCAGCCCGGCCACCGCGCCGGCGGTCGCCGTCGTCCACAGCTCGCTCATGGCGCACCACTGTCGGGCCTCGCCCGCGGCCGCGCGACTCATTTACCTGCTACGCCGGGCCTGCGGCGTCGGGCCTGCTACGCCGGGTTCGCTCCGTCCGCCCGGTCGGGATGTCCTGCAGCGGCCGGTGCCACGGCAGGGTCGTACCGCGCTCCCGGTCCTCGCCCAGGCCGCCGTCCGTGACCGTGAGCCGGACGCCCTGGCGCCCGTCCGGCAGCCGCGCCGTCGCGTCGACGTGCACGGGTGCCGACGCCGGTCACCGCCTCGAGAAGCGCCGCGACCCGGGGAGTTTCGTTCCCGGGGCCGACCGCGTCACCGCCGGCACCGGTCCTCACCGTTTCGGTCTTCCCCGGCGGGCTCAGTCCACTTCTTCAACCACCGGGTCGAGTTCCAGGGGCTGGACCCTGCCCTCCACCATGGCGCCGAGGCCCTGCACGGTGCATGTGTCCGGCCGCTCCGCGATGGTGACGCTCATTCCGGTCGCGTCCCGCAGCATCTGGTCCAGTCCGGGAAGCAGCGCGCTGCCGCCGACCATCATGATGCCGCGGTCGACGAGGTCGGCGACCAGGTCCGGCGGGCAGTCCCGCAGCACCTTGCCGATACCGTCGAGCACCGAGGTGAGTGGTGTGTGGATCGCCTTCCGGACGGAGGCGGTGTCGACCCGGACGGAACGGGCGAGGCCGGTGGCGACGTCCCGGCCGTGGATCTCCGTCACCGACGGGCCCTGCTGGGTGAGGCCGTTGCCGTGCAGGGCTACCTGGAGCGGGCGCACGGACTGGCTGGGCAGCATCAGCTCGTGCTGGTGGCGCAGGTGCTGGATCACCGCGTTGTCGATGGCGTTGCCGCCGATGGGGATACGGGTGGCGGTGACGATCGAACCGAGGGACAGGACTGCGATCTGCGTGGTCGCGGCGCCGCACACCATGATCATGGCACCGCTGGGCTCCTCCACGGGAAGGCCGCAGCCGACGGCCGCCGCGATCAGGGTGTCGACCAGTTCGACCCGGTGGGCGCCGAGACCGACCAAAGTTTCCACGGTGGCGCGTTGGGCGAGCGGGTCGCTGTCGTGCGGTGTGCTGGCGGCGGCGCGCAGCCGGGGCTTGCGGCGCAGCTGGCGGCGGAGCTTCTCGCCGAGCAAGTGGCGGAGCATCCGCTGGGCCATGTCGATGTCGACAACGGTGCCGCCGGAGACGGGGCGGGCGACCTGGATGTAGTCGGGTGTGCGGCCGGTCATCTGCTCGGCGAGGGAGCCGACCGCGATCAGCGCCCCGGTGCGGGTGTTCACGGCGGCGACGCTCGGTTCGTCGACGACGAGTCCGAGGCCCTTCACGAAGACGCGCGTTCTGGCGGCTCCCAGGTCGACGGCTACATGGCAACGGCGCAACTGCTCAATGCTGACGGTCACGGCGGGTCCTCCCGAGTGCGGTACTTGCTTCGCATCGTGCGATCACCACGGGCCGGGCGCGCGCTGGGATGCGCCGGTCGGGGGGTGCGGGGGTGCCCGACCTGACGGACCGGCAGATCAGTCCGTGAGCCGTTGCAGCAGGCCCCAGGTGAATTCCGCGACGCGCGTCTCACCGCCGGGCAGGGTGAACGCCAGCCGCCATCTGGTCGGTGCCGAACCCTCCATCGGCCGGGCGGGCGGGAAGGCCCTCGCCACCTCGTCCACGGTGCACGACCACGGAGCCAGATCGGCCGGCGTGCGCAGGTCGGGCCCGGCCGTGCCCGGAGCGCGTACCAGCCACTCGTTCCACACCGCGCCGTTGTCCGCGGCGAGTACCTCGAAGCGCAGGTCGGGCCAGAGCGGCACCGGCCACAGGTGCGCGTCGCAGGTCAGGTCGCCGATCTGCCGCCGCTGCACCGAGGCGGGCTCGCCGAGCACCGAGCGATAGCGCGCCAGCGCGCCCCGCGACCTGGGGGAACGCACCATCGCCTGCCACCGCCGGTTGGCCTCGCGCATCTGCGTGAGCGAGACGCCCAGCCGGTGGCGGGCGTCCTCGACGAGGTCGGGCTGGAAGTCGGCCATCCGCCGCAGAAGCACCAGTTGGAAGTCGAGCGGTCCGAAGCGGGCGTCAGGGTTCATGACCGACATCCTGCCCGCAGGCATGCGTCAACCGTGGCGAGTCGGCTCGCCGCGGAAGGCGGCTTTCCACACAGGATCTGCACAGGGTGACCCACCGTAGGTACCCCGGTGGCGAATACTCTGCGGGCGCCATGGATTACTGCCACCCGTGCGGACGGCACCTCAACGGCGCCCTGGCCTGTGCCGGGTGTGGAACACCGGTCGAGGAGCTCCGTCACCACAGCCCCAGCGCTCCCGAGCCGGATCACGTCTACGAACTGGACGTGGAGCCCGAGCCTGCGGGCACCCATGGGCCACGCCGTTCGCGCCGACAGGCCGCGCCGCAGCGGCGCCGGCCCGCGGGGCGCCGTGCCCGGAAGCGGCGCGGCCGCAAGGTGCTGCTCGGAACGTTGGGGCTGGTGCTGGCGGCGGGAGCGCTGAGCCTGGCGGAGCTGGCCATCGAAGGCTCGGGCGACGACGGCGCGGCGACGGCCGTGAGGGAGGAGCCGATCGTCGAGTCGGAGACTCCGGAGCCGTCGGCCTCCGAGGAGTCGCACGACGTGCCCGACCAGGTGAAGGAGCCGGCTGTGACGAAGTCCGGCTCCCCGCGCCCCGGGAAGTCCGGCAAGGGCACCGGTGAAGGCGAGGGCTCGGGCGGCGAGGGCTCGGGCGGCGACAGGGAGGGCGACGGCGCGAAGCCGTCGGAGCCGGAGCCGGAGCCGGACGAGGGCGGCTCCCCGTCCGCGTCGTCCCCGGACGACCGGCCGGGCGAATCGAGCCCCAGCAGCACCGGCGAGCCGCCCGCGGACCCCGGCGGCGACGACCCGCCGGACCAGGAGAACCCGCCGCCGCCTCCGGAGCCGACGCCGACAAAGACGTGCGAACGCTGGCTGTTCTGGTGTATCTAGTGCTGTGACCGGAAAGGGTTCACCGGCTCGCGACGCCCGGCACGGCACCTCGCTGCGTTGTCGCATCACCCAAGTACATCCAGTACGCGGGAGATCCTCCGCCTTGCGATGCACCGCACCGGACGCCGCGAGCTTTCCGGCAAACCCTTCCGGTCACAGCACTAGCCCGGCGGACCAGGGGCGGGGCCCGCCCTGGGCGCGACCCGCTTCCCAGCGCCTAACGCGCATCCTCTTCGGCCGCCCGGTCGGCCACGTCCGCGCCCAGCATTCGCTGAAGCAGGTCCCGCAGCAGAGTGCGCTCCGCCTCGGTCAGCTGCGCCAGCGGCTCGCGTGCGAAGTCCAGTGACTCCCGCAGTCTGCGGTCCGTGTCGCGGCCTTCCTCTGTGGCCGCTGCCAGCTTCACTCTGCGGTCGCCCGGGTCCGGGCGGCGCTCGACGAGACCGCGGGCCTCCAGGCGGTCCACGATCCCCGTGACGTTCGACGGCTCGCACTTGAGCTTCTGCGCTATGCGGCGCATCGGCGTGGTCTCCATGGACAGCAGCGCCAGGACGCGGGCCTGTGCCCCGGTGAGGGTGTGCTCGGCGGCGGCCTGCTCGTATTCCGCGTGGTAGCGCGACACGACGGCTCCGATGAGCTCGACGACCTCGAGGGTCACAGGGTCTGTTCGCTGGGTGGCCATGGCATCAGGATAGCGACTTACTTGACAACATGAAATATCCAGGCGCATGGTTGTTTCAGGTAATGAACCTTTTCTAGGAGGCACGCAGTATGTCCGCACTTCCCGCGTCCGGCCGTGAATGGCACCTTGTCGCCCGCCCGCACGGCTGGCCCAAGGCAGAGGACTTCGCGCTGCGAGAGGCGCCCGTCGCCGAGCCGGAGGAGGGCCGCGTCCTCGTGCGCAACCTGCACTTCTCCGTCGACCCGTACATGCGTGGCCGGATGAACGATGTGAAGTCGTACACCCCGCCCTTCCAGCTCGACCGGCCCATGGAAGGCGGCGCGGTCGGAGAGGTCGTCGCGTCCGCCGCCGAGGGCTTCGCGGTCGGCGATCACGTTCTGCACGGCCTCGGCTGGCGGGAGTACGCGAGCGTGCCCGCCAAGCACGCGACGAAGGTCGACGCCTCCCTCGCCCCGCTTTCCGCGTACCTCGGCGTGCTGGGCATGACCGGTCTCACCGCTTACGCGGGACTCTTCGAGGTCGCGTCCTTCAAGGAGGGCGACACCGTCTTCGTCTCCGGTGCCGCGGGCGCCGTCGGCAGCCAGGTCGGCCAGATGGCCCGTATCAAGGGCGCATCGCGCGTCATCGGCTCGGCCGGCTCGGACGAGAAGGTCAAGCTCCTCGTCGAGGAGTACGGCTTCGACGCGGCGTTCAACTACAAGAACGGCCCGGTCGCCGACCAGCTGAGGGAAGCCGCTCCCGACGGCATCGACGTCTACTTCGACAATGTCGGCGGTGATCATCTCGAGGCCGCGATCTCCTCGTTCAACGTGGGCGGCCGCGCGACCATCTGCGGGATGATCGCGCAGTACAACAACACGGAGCCGGCCCCCGGCCCGCGCAACCTCGCCCTCGTCATCGGCAAGCGGCTGCGTCTGCAGGGCATGCTGGTGAACGACCACGCCGCGCTCCAGCCGCAGTTCGTCCGGGACGTGGCCGGCTGGATCGCCTCCGGCGAGCTCAAGTACAACGAGACCGTCGTCGAAGGCATCGAGAACGGGTACGAGGCCTTCGTCGGGCTTCTCCGCGGCGAGAACACCGGAAAGATGATCGTTTCCCTGCCCCGGTAGGCCACCCGTTAGGCTCTTCCTCAGCCGTCGCGATCGTGGGCGCGAGTCGCGGCGAACCAGCAGGAGGAAGTCTCCATGTCCATCCAGCAGTCCGACGTGCTGTACACCGCTGTCGCCACCGCGGAGAACGGTCGTGACGGCCGCGTCGCCACGGCAGACGGCACGCTCGACGTGGTCGTCAACCCGCCCAAGGAGATGGGCGGCAGTGGTGCCGGCACCAACCCGGAGCAGCTGTTCGCCGCCGGTTACAGTGCCTGCTTCCAGGGCGCGCTCGGTGTCGTGGCCCGCCAGGAGAAGGCGGACATCTCCGGCTCGAGCGTCACCGCCGAGGTCGGCATCGGCAAGAACGACGACGGCTTCGGCATCATCGTCAAGATCTCCGCGAGCATCCCGAACGTGGACGCCGCCACCGCCGAGGAGCTCCTCGAGAAGGCCCACCAGGTCTGCCCGTACTCCAAGGCGACCCGCGGCAACATCACGGTCGAGCTCGCGGTCTGACGAGCAGGACACGACGAGGGTCGCACCCCGCGCGGGGTGCGACCCTCGTTCTCCTGGACATCGGGGGATCGGAGCGGTCGGCTGATCAGCCGGCCGGCAGCGCCCGCCCGATCTGCGCGAAGACGCCCTTCGGGTGCGCCCGGAACAGCGGCTCCGTGCCGAACAGCGCCACCGGCGTCCCCGCCCGCGACGTACCGGAGACGATCGACGCCCGGCCCGCCGCGTCACCCGGGCCGCCCGTGCCCTTGTCCGTGGCACGCCAGTGGCCGGACACGAGCGGGTTGCCCGTGCCGTATGACTGCTCCACCGCACCCCGTTGCCGAGGCCGGTGAACCACACCGGCGAATGGACGAACGTGTGCGCCGGGGCGCCGCCGGTGATGGCGCCGCCCGCGTTGGCCACCCGCACCACGTCGTTGGCGTCGCCGTTGCCCTCCACCGCGGTCACGTCGAGCAGCGCCGTGGCCTTGTTGGTCGGCGTGAGCCCATGCGGTACGAGCCTCCGGTTGTCGGAACGATTCGGCACGGTGATCAGTGCTGGTGATCAGCAAGCAGGGTCTACCGGTTCCGCTGCCGAACAACAAGAGGCACCCCGATAAGGTGTGCGCATGCGTGATCTCGGGGTGGGCTTCGGCTACTTGATGAAGGGCCAGCGCTGGGTCGCCGGGCACGGCCGCTGGTTCGGCTTCGGTCTGCTGCCCGGACTGGTGACCCTGGTGCTGTACGCGGCGGCGCTCGTCGGACTCGTCCACGGCGCCGACGACCTGAGCGCCTGGGCGACGCCGTTCGCCGACGACTGGTCCTCGCCGTGGCTCGGCATCTTCCGCGGCACGCTGACGGCGCTGCTGTTCGCCTTCGGCCTGTTCCTCGCGGTGATCACCTTCACCGCCGTGACGCTCCTGGTCGGCCAGCCCTTCTACGAGAACCTCTCCGAGCAGGTCGACCGCTCCGAGGGCGGCGAGGTGGCCCACTCGGGACTGCCGCTCTGGCGCGAGCTGTGGATCTCGGCGAGGGACTCGCTGCGGATCGTGCTGCGCGTGATCTTCTACGGCGTGCTGCTCTTCGCCTGCGGTTTCATCCCGGTCGTCGGTCAGACGGTGGTCCCGGTGGTCGGGTTCTGCGTCTCCGGCTTCTTCCTGGCGGAGGAGCTGACGGCGGTGGCCCTTCAGCGGCGCGGCGTCGAACTGAAGGAGCGGCTGGCGCTGCTGAGGGGCCGTCGGCTGCTCACCCTCGGCTTCGGCGTACCGCTGACGCTGGCCTTCCTCGTCCCGTTCGTCGCGGTCTTCCTGATGCCGGGCGCGGTGGCGGGCGCGACGCTCATGGTCCGCGACCTGGTCGGTCCCGAGGACCCGGACCCGACCGCGGAGCCCACCCGACCGGGCCCGCACACCCTCCGCAAGGCGGACCAGTGACCTGAGGCAGAGATTTTCTGGCAGTAGGTGGTTTTGCCGACCGGTCTCGTCCGCGGTTCGGTCCGTTATGGGGACTGTCATGGAGCGTGTCGGCACCGTTGCACAACCGGACGCCGACCCGCAGCGCCTTGGCGATCACCCCGCTCGTCCCACCCCTGTAGAACCGTTCGGGCGGCCTGAAGCCGTAACCCCTCGCGGAACTGCTGCCGTTCGGCAGTCAGCCCGCCGCCCTGTTGGTACCGCAGGACCCAGGAGCCGTCAGCCCCTCCGACGCCACGAGTCCAACGTCGGCAACGTCTCCGGCCCGGGCGGGCAAGCCCTGGACGGTCACGACCTCGGCCACCGCGAGGCCCGGCGCGTCCGGGCCGGCGGTGGCGAGCAGGGCGCCGTTCGGGGCCCAGGCCGCGCTGCCGCCCCGGCAGTCGCCGACGCTGCACGGACCCACCGCGTTGGCGAGCAGCACCGGCAGGGCGTTGTCGGCGGCCCGGGCCGGATAGACCTGCTGGAACGAGTCGTTGTCCGCCTCGAGTACCGAACTCGCCACATACACGTGGCAGCCGTCGGCCTTCGCCCGCTCGGCGACCTCCGGGAACCGGTTGTCGTAGCAGATCGCCACCGCGAACCGGACGCCGTCGAGGACGAAGCGGCCGTCCTCGGTGCCGGCCGTGAAGACGTCCGATTCCTCGCCGTACAGATGCGTCTTGTCGTAGCGGGCGAGCAGTTCGCCGTCCGGGCCGATCACGAGCGCCGTGATGGTGGGCCGGGGGCCGGCGGAGCGGGCGGCGCAGCCGACCAGTGCGGCCGTCGACGTCGTACGGCACGCCTCCCGCAGCGGCTCCAGACGTGGATCGTCCTCGGCCAGCCACAGGTCGGGCCTTGAAGCGATCAGCTCCAGGTCGTAACCGGTGGCGGCCAGTTCGCAGAAGGCGACCAGACGGGCCCCCCGCCCGGCCGCCGTGCGCACCAGAGCCTGCATGCTCCGGACGTTCGCCTCGATGTCGCCCGGTACGGATGTGAACTGGCCCGCCGCAAGTCTCATGCGCCCATCATGCTGCCCCGCCGCTGCCGGCCGCCACGGAGATGATCGTCCACCCCTGGTCGATGATGTCCAGCCGGTTCCGTACGAACTCCGGGTCGGGGGGCGTCAGGGACCCGCTTTCGGACGCCGCCCGGCTCGCGAGCCCCTACCGCCCGGCCCTTGGCGCCTTCGCGGCTGTGACGTGGCGGTATGCGATCTCCGCCAGCCGCTGCTGGCCGTTCCGGCTGGGATGGAACCAGTCCCAGCGGCTCAACTGATCACCGGTGAAGCGGAAGTCGAAGACGGCCCCGCCGTCGTACCGGCAGCGCTCGTCCTTGTCGCACACGTCCCTCAGCACCCCGTTGTACGCCAGGACCCGCTGCTGGACCGTGTCCCGGCGCTGCTGCGCCCGCGGGCTCTCGTCCTGTGCGTCGCCGAGCATCGAGGCGCAGATGCCCAGCTTCCATATCTGGGCGCCCAACGGGTCGTCACGTCCCGTCGCCCACAGGCGCTTGAGGTCCGGCACGCTCGTCACGTACACCTGCGCCTTCGGGGCGTCCTTCCTGAGCCGGGCCATCGACTCCTCGAACGACGCGCGGAAGTCCTCGACCGGTGTCATCCGGTCCACGGTGTCCGCGCAGGCGTCGTTCGCGCCGACCATGACCGTGACCAGCTCCGGTTTGTGGGCCGCGGCCTGCGCCATCTGGTCCGGCAGATCCGCCACGTCGGCACCGGAACGGGCGTGGTTCCAGCTGCGCTGCGCCGCCGACGCGCCGAGCAGCCGCATGGCCAGGCTGTTCACCGTGGTGTCCGAGCCGGTGGCCCAGGAAACCTCCGGACAGTCCGTCAGGACCTGGCACGCGTCGAACCCCCGGGTGATCGAGTCGCCGACCGCGGCGAGCGAACGGGGGCTGCGGTCCCATACGGGGGTCGGGCTCGGACTGGGGGAGGGGCGTGCGGATTTCCCCGGCGGGCGCTGAGCCGAGGGCCCTGACGCTACGTCACATGCCCCGAGCACACCCGTCGCCAGGGCGGCGGTGGTGAGCGCGACGACCGCGGCGGTACGCGCCCGGAACGTCCGATTGCGTCGTCGCATCGTCACTTTCCCCTCCACAATCCTGGCATTCGCCCTCCTGCCGAGTGAAACCTTGGTGCGTACGGGCGCCAGGACCGACAGTACGTCACCCCTCGGTGGGTCTCGCACGGTAACTTTTGCCACGTCGACCCAGAGGGTCCACCTCGCCCACCGGCGCCAGTAAATTACATCACGTCACATCCCGTCCCTTTTGCGGAGACTTGTTCCCGATGCTGTTTACTGAGGCCGCTGGGAAGGCGAACCTCGTCCCACACTGGAGGTCCCGGTGACGACACGTGGCGTTCTGTACGTTCACTCCGCACCGCGCGCGCTCTGTCCGCATGTCGAATGGGCGGTCGCGGGCGTGCTCGGCGTACGGGTCCAGCTGGACTGGATCCGACAGCCCGCGTCGCCGGGCACCTGGAGAGCCGAGTTCTCCTGGCAGGGCGAGGTGACCACCGCTTCCAAGCTGGCGTCCGCGCTGCGCGGCTGGCATCTGCTGCGCTTCGAAGTGACGGCGGAGCCGTGTGCGACGGCGGAGGGCGAGCGCTACAGCGCCACGCCGGACCTCGGCATCTTCCACGCGGTCACCGGCATGCACGGCGACATCCTGATCCCCGAGGACCGCCTGCGGGCGGCGCTGGCGCGGTCCGTGCAGGGCGAGACGGATCTGGAGGCGGAGATCGCGAAGCTGCTGGGGAAGCCGTGGGACGACGAGCTGGAACCGTTCCGGTATGCGGGGGAGGGAGCGCCGGTGCGGTGGCTCCACCAGGTGGTGTGACACTCCGTCTTGTCGGGGCGCCGCTCCTCTTGTCGGGGCGCTGCCCCGAACCCTCGCGCCTCAACGCCGGCGGGGCTGGTTGCGGCCCTGTCAGGCGGGTCGGGTGTGCCGCCGGTCTTGTCGGGGCGCTGCCCCGAACCCCCGCGCCTCAACGCCCGCGGCTGGATGTGCCTTCGCGCCTCGAACCCCGTCGGGCTGGAAGTGCCCGCCGACGGGGCTGACTTTGTCAGCCCGTCCGGCGATTGAGGACACCGCGCGCAGCGCGGTACGGGTCCGGGGGAGCCCGCCACGCGGCGGAACCGCACATCGGTACTGCGGGAAGAGGTGGGTGGGGGTAAAGCCAAAGCCCGCGCCCCCACAAAGGGGGCGCGGGCCTCAGTCACCGCGAAGGATCAGACCGTGCGGAACGCCAGCACCACGTTGTGGCCGCCGAAGCCGAACGAGTTGTTGATCGCCGCGATCGTGCCCTCCGGCAGGCCCCGCGGCTCGTCGCGGACGATGTCCGCGTCGACCGTCTCGTCCAGTTCGTCGACGTTGATCGTCGGCGGGGCCGTGCGGTGGTGCAGTGCCAGCACCGTCGCCACCGTTTCGATGCCGCCCGCACCGCCCAGCAGGTGGCCGGTCATCGACTTCGTCGCGGAGACCGCCACGTGGTCGAGGTCGTCACCGAGGACCGACCGCAGTGCCTTGATCTCGGCGACGTCGCCCTGCGGCGTGGACGTCGCGTGGGCGTTGAGGTGGACGACCTCGGACGGCTTGAGGTCCGTGGTCTCCAGCAGGTTCCGCAGCGCGGCCGCGATTCCGCGGCCCGTCGGCTCCGGCTGGGCGATGTGGTGGCTGTCCGCGGACAGGCCCTGGCCCAGGACCTCGCAGTAGACCCTCGCGCCGCGCGCGGCGGCGTGTTCGGCCGACTCCAGGATCACGACGCCCGCGCCCTCGCCGAGGACGAAGCCGTCGCGGGCCGTGTCGTAGGGGCGCGAGGCCTTCGTGGGCTCGTCGTTGTTCTTGGACATCGCCATCATGTTGGCGAAGGCCGCGATCGGCAGCGGGTGGATCGCCGCCTCCGTGCCGCCCGCGACGACCACGTCGGCACGGCCGGTGCGGATCATCTCGACGGCGTAGCCGATGGCTTCGGCGCCGGACGCACAGGCGGAGACCGGGGTGTGCACGCCCGCCTGGGCGTTCACCTCGAGGCCGACGTTGGCGGAGGGGCCGTTGGGCATCAGCATGGGCACGGTGTGCGGGGACACGCGGCGTACGCCCTTGTCCTTGAGCACGTCGTACTGGTCGAGCAGAGTCGTTACGCCACCGATGCCGGAGGCGATGACCGTGCCCAGGCGCGCCGGGGCGATGGACTCGTCCTCTCCGGCCGGGGCGGTGTAGCCGGCGTCGGCCCATGCCTCGCGGGCCGCGATCAGCGCGAACTGCGCGGAGCGGTCCAGGCGGCGGGCCAGCGGGCGCGGCAGAACCTCGCCCGGGTCGACCGCGGCGGTCGCCGCGATCTTCACCGGAAGATCGGCGAAGCGCTCACCCTCGAGCAGCTTCACGCCGGAACGCCCGGCGATCAGACCTTCCCAAGTCGATGCGCTGTCGCCACCCAACGGTGTGGTTGCGCCGATACCGGTGACGACCACGGTGCGATTGGTCGAGTTCACAGGAATTCTTTCTCCACGTGTAGAGGGTGCTGAATTTTCACGGCGCCACCGAAGGGTGGCGACAAACGCGACGTGAGACTCAGGCCTGGTGCTTGGCGATGTAGGCCGCGGCGTCGCCGACGGTCTTCAGGTTCTTGACGTCCTCGTCCGGGATCTTGACGTCGAAGCGCTCTTCGGCGGCGACGACGACCTCGACCATGGACAGCGAGTCGACGTCCAGGTCGTCGGTGAAGGACTTGTCCAGCTGGACGTCCTCGACCGGGATACCGGCGATCTCGTTGACGATCTCGGCGAGACCGGCAACGATCTCTTCCTGCGTGGCGGCCATGTTGGCGCTCCTTCGGTGGTTATCAGAGGGTGTGGCAGCAGCCGTCCGGAAGATCCGTACGGTGCCTAGGGGAGGGTAACGACCGTCGCGGCGTAGACGAGACCCGCCCCGAAGCCGATGACGAGCGCGGTGTCGCCGCTCTTCGCCTGTCCGGTCGCCAGGAGCCGCTCCATAGCGAGCGGGATCGAGGCGGCCGAGGTGTTGCCGGTGGTCTCCACGTCACGGGCGACCGTGACGTGCTCCGGCAGCTTCAGGGTCTTCACCATCGAGTCGATGATCCGCATATTGGCCTGGTGCGGGATGAAGACGTCCAGGTCGGCCACGCTGATTCCGGCGGCGTCGAGCGCCTGCTGCGCGACCTTCGCCATCTCGAAGACGGCCCAGCGGAACACCGCCTGGCCCTCCTGCGTGATGGCGGGGAACTTGACCTCGCCGCGCTCGCCCCGCGGCAGTTTCGAGACGTCGCCGGTGGGGGTCCCCCCGCCCGAGCGAAGCGAGGAGCGGGGGAGGAAGTCGTCCCACGGCACGGTCTGCTTGATGGTCTCGGATTTGTCGCCCTCGGATCCCCAGACCGTGGGGCCGATGTGCGGCACGTCCGAGGGGCCGACGACGACCGCGCCCGCGCCGTCACCGAACAGGAAGGCCGTCGCACGGTCTTCGAGGTCGGTCAGGTCGCTCAGCCGCTCGACGCCGATGACGAGTACGTACTCCGCGGAACCTTCGACGATCATGCCCTTGGCGAGGGTCAGGCCGTAGCCGAAGCCCGCGCAGCCGGCGGAGATGTCGAACGCGGCGGGCTTGCCCGCGCCGACCTTGTCGGCGATCTCGGTGGCCACGGCCGGGGTCTGCTTGAAGTGCGAGACGGTGGAGACGATGACGGCGCCGATCTGCTCGGCGGCGATCCCGGCTTCGGCGATCGCCTTGCCCGAGGCCTCGACCGACATCGCCGTCACGGTCTCCTCGGGGGAGGCCCAGTGGCGGGTGGCAATACCGGAGCGGGAGCGGATCCACTCGTCCGACGAGTCGATCTTCTCGAGGATCACCTCGTTGGGCACGACCCGGGTCGGACGGTAGCCGCCGACACCCATGATGCGTGCGTACGGGGCGCCCTTGCTGGGCTTGATCTTCGACATGCTCTACGGCTCCTTCAGGCAGTGTGCTCGGCGAGCAGCGTGCGGGCCGCGTCGAGGTCGTCGGGGGTCTTCAGCGCCAGCGTCGCCACGCCGGGCAGGGCGCGCTTGGCGAGGCCGGTGAGCGTCCCGCCGGGGCAGACCTCGACCAGGGCGGTGACGCCCTGCTCCTTGAAGGTCTCCATGCACAGGTCCCAGCGGACCGGGTTGGCGACCTGACCCACCAGACGGGAGATGACGTCGGCGCCGTCGGCGACGATCTGCCCGTCCTTGTTCGAAACGTACGGGACGGCCGGGGCGGAGACCGTGAGGGCCTTGGCGGCCTCCTCGAGCTTCGCGACCGCGGGCGCCATGTGGTGCGTGTGGAACGCGCCGGCCACCTGCAGCGGCAGCACACGGCGGACGCCTTCCGGCTTGTCCTCCGCGAGCGCGGCGAGCTGTTCGGCGGTGCCGGCGGCGACGATCTGGCCGGCGCCGTTGACGTTCGCCGGGGTCAGACCGAGCTTCTCGAGGTGGGCGACCACCGTCTCCGCCTCGCCGCCCAGGATGGCCGACATGCCGGTCTCGGTGATCGCGGCCGCCTCGGCCATCGCGAGGCCACGGGCCCGTACGAGCCGCAGCGCGGAGGTGTCGTCGATGACACCCGCGAACGCGGCGGCCGTGATCTCGCCGACGCTGTGACCGGCGACCGCGCCGGGAGCCGGCTCACCGAGCGCGGACGCGGACAGCAGTCCGGCGGCGACGAGCAGGGGCTGGGCGACAGCGGTGTCGCGGATCTCGTCCGCGTCGGCCTTCGTGCCGTAGTGGGCAAGGTCGAGCCCGATGGCGTCGGACCACTCCGCGATGCGGGCGGCAGCGCCGGGGAGGTCGAGCCAGGGAGTCAGGAAGCCGGGCGTCTGAGCGCCTTGGCCGGGAGCGACGAGTACGAGCACCCTCACACTCTCTCTTGTGGACGGCTTCCCCCGCCCGTGAGGACAGGGACGAAGAACCGTCAGGGGAATTGTCGGTGTTCCACAAAAGTCTAGAGCTGGGCATCTCCGTCGGCCAGACGCCCGAGGATGAGGGCGATTCGCAGTGTGAAGGCGGAGCGTACATCGGAGGGTGACCAGCCGGTGACGTCTGTCACACGTCGGAGCCGGTAGCGCACGGTGTTGGGGTGAACGAACAGCATGCGTGCCGCGCCTTCGAGACTGCTGGCCTGCTCCAGATAGACACTCAGAGTTTCCAGCAGAGCCGACCCGGCCTCTTCCAGTGGTCTGTAGATCTCCTCCACCAACTGCTCGCGCGCCGCAGGGTCGGAGGCGATGGCGCGCTCCGGCAGCAGATCGTCCGCGAGAACCGGCCGCGGCGCGTCCTGCCACGCGGAACACGCCTTGAGCCCCGCCGCGGCGGCCTGCGCGGACCGGGTCGCGGCCAGCAGATCGGGCACGATCGGGCCGGCGACGACCGGCCCCGCCGCGTACGGGCCGATGAGGGCCTTGGCGACATGGAGCGGGTTGTCGCTGCCGCCGGCGATGACGACGAGCCGGTCGCCGAGCACCCCGGTCAGCACCTGGAGCTTGGCGTGCCGCGCGGCACGCCGGATGGCCTCGACGGTCAACTCACTGTCGCCGTCCGGCGCTGTGCCGAGGATCACGCACACGTGCTCGGGCGAGTTCCAGCCGAGCGCCGCGGCCCGGGAGACGGCGCCCTCGTCGGCCTCGCCGGACAGCACCGCGTTCACCACGAGCGACTCGAGCCGGGCGTCCCAGGCGCCGCGGGCCTCGGCGGCCTGGGCGTACACCTGGGCGGTGGCGAAGGCGATCTCCCGAGCGTAGACGAGCAGCGCCTCACGCAGGACCGACTCGTCGCCGGGCGCGGCGACCTCCTCGATCGCCGTCTCCATGACCTCGATGGTGGTGCGCACCATCTCGACGGTCTGGCGCAGGGTGATGGCCCGGGTCAGTTCGCGCGGGGCCGTGCCGAAGACGTCGGTCGAGATCGCCTGCGGGGTCTCCGGATGCCGGAACCACTCGGTGAACGCCGCGATACCGGCCTGGGCGACCAGACCGATCCACGACCGGTTCTCCGGTGGCATCGCCCGGTACCACGGCAGTGACTCGTCCATGCGGGCGATGGCGTTCGCGGCGAGCCGGCCGGAGGACTGCTCGAGGCGGCGCAGGGTCGCGGAGTGCGGGTGGGAGGAGTTCGCTGCAGGTTCGGGCACGGGACAAGAGTGCCTTATCAGGACGCGAGGGCTGAGTGCCGGGTTCTTCTTCATCGCGCCGGCACCTGCCGGCTCCCGGCTACGGTGGTGGCGTGATTTCCGTTCGGCGCGCCGGCGAGCGCTACAGCGGCGGCGACCCCGCGGCCGGCATCGAGTCCCTGCACGCCTTCTCCTTCGGGCGCCACTACGATCCGGACAATCTGCGCTTCGGTGCGATCCTCGCCTGCAACGAGGAGCGGCTCGCGCCCGGCGCCGGCTTCGACGAGCACCCGCACAGCCACACCGAGATCGTCACCTGGATCGTCGAGGGCGAACTCACCCACCGCGACTCGGCCGGGCACGCCACCGTCGTCGGCCCCGGCGACGTCCAGCGCCTCAGTTCGGCGGGCGGGGTGCGGCACGTGGAGCGCAACGACGCGGACGTGCCGCTGGTCTTCGTGCAGATGTGGCTCGCCCCGCTGGAGCCGGGCGGGGAGCCGTCGTACGAGATCGTCCGCGGCATCGCCGACTCCACCCCGTACGCCCTCCCGGAGGCGGGCGCGATGCTGCACGTGCGGCGCCTCTCGTCCGGCGAGCGAAGCGCCGTGCCGGACGCGGCGTTCGTGTACGTGCACGTGGTGCGCGGTCAGGTCCGGCTCGACACCGCCGAGTTGGGGCCGGGGGACGCGGCACGGATCACGGACGCGGAGGGCCTGGAGCTGGCGGCGGTCAAGGCGGCGGAAGTGCTCCTGTGGGAGATGACGGCCCGCTGAGGCGGCCGGTCAGCAGGGCGAGGGCCTCGGACGGTGGCCGACCCCGCCTCCGCGGTCGGCCACCGGGATCCCGGGACCTTCGCGTTGTTCCCCTGGGGCCCTCGTGTCTGGCACGCAGCGCCCGCCGAGCCCCGGCCCGCACCGGGACGGGCGACCCGACGGGCGAGGCTGCGGGGCGCCGCTCCGGATGTACGAGTAGGCGGCTTCCGGCCGACTTGTGGCCAAGAAGCTTCGTTGCGAGCCCTCCCTCTCTTCAGATGCCACACGTGCATTCGGAGCTGTGAACGGGGCGTTTGCCGGTTCTGTGCCGTCACCAGGCGTGCAAATGGTTTTTCGGTCCCGGGGTCCGGGTTCCGAAGTCGGTACTTGCCGGGTGTTGTTTGTGTGTGGATATGGTGAACGCCGCGCTCAGGGGCGGGACTTGACCATCCTGCTGTGGCGCGCACGTCATTCGGCGGCTGGGGGAACAGTGCCGCCGTGGGGGAGGGGTGGTTCGTCGTGCCGCGATACCGGCTCGTTGTACATGCTGCTTTGGTCGCTGCTGCCTGCTGCCCCGGTTCCCGCAGCGGGACCTTGGGCTGACCCGCGCGTATCGCCACCGTCTTTTTTGGGGTGGTTCCCCCTGCCTGCCTTCGCTCGTTACAAAGGACGACTCCTTGCGTCTCAGACCGGGGTTCTTGAAGCCCAGATCACGCATATCTGCAACGTTCACCTCCGCCGTCACTTCCGTCGTCGCCCTGGCCGTTCTCGGTGGCCTGGCTGTCCAGCCAGGCCTGCCCGGCGGGGACGCCGAACCGCGCATGGCCACGGTGGGTGACTCGTACGACGGTTACGACACCAAGGCAGCCGAACGGCTGCGTGAGGACCAGTGCCTGGCCGGCGAAGCCCTGCGCACGGGCGGACCAAGCATGTATGCCCTCGCTCGGGAGGCCCTCGCGCTGCCGCCCGATCAGCTCCACGAGAAGCTCGAGCGGGACATCTTCAGCGACAAGACCCCGCTGCATCAGGCCGACAGTGCGGACAGCGCACGTACGGGCCAGTGGGTCGACAAGGTCCAGAAGCAGGGGTACGCGTGGTCGAGTGCCACGAGCGGCCTGGAGTCCTTCCCCGGCGAACCGCGCGACGCGAACAAGATCTACGACCGGGTCGGGCTGTTGCCGTGGTTGTGGCAGTCGTACGGGGCTGCGGTAGAGGGGGTTCTCAACCCGTTCTGGGACCCGTCGCCGACCGCTGACGACAAGACGAAGGCTGCCGCGCTCGCGATCGGCGACCCGCTGTACACCAGCGGTGGCACGCCGAAGGAGCAGGAGGCGTGGGCGCTGTGGAAGAAGAACTCGGGGAAGGTCGAGCCCAACCAGTTCTTCGTTCCCAGGGTGTTCGCCGATGATGCCCGGATCTTCCTGGCCTCGGGCGGCTTCCCTCGCACGGCGCCGGCTCCGGGCACGCCGGAGTTCCGTATCGCGGTCGAGGATCTGAAGACCCGTTTCGCGTCGTGTGCGTGGCACGATCCGATCGACCCGAACCGGGTGCTCGGCAAGGAGGTGGCGCAGGCGTCCGCCGAGTGGCAGCAGGAGATCGCCGCGCAGGCCACGCAGCGGCAGCAGATCCTCGCTTCCAGTGCCACCGCCACGAAGGCGTTGCAGGACGGCACGTACACCCTGGGGCAGATCGTCGGCCAGTCGTGGCTCGCGGACTACTACACCCGCTGGCAGGACTACTGGGCCGCGGGCGGTGTGGGCTGGATCGGGGACAGCGATGTGACGATCCAGGTGCCCGGGGCGAGGGGCAGCTGCCTCGATGTTGCGGGCGCCGGCAAGGCCAACGGCACGCCGGTCCAGATCTACACCTGCAACGGCAGCGCGGCCCAGCAGTGGACGCTCGAGGGCGGCGAGGACGACCTCCACCTGCGGAACGTCGGTTCGCAGAAGTGCCTGGACGTGGCGGGGAACGCGTCGGCGAACGGCACGAAGATCCAGATCTCGGACTGCTACAAGTCCAAGGGCCAGTCGTGGAAGGGCGACGTCCGTGCCACCTCGCCGCTGAAGAGCGTCTCCACGGGCAAGTGCCTGGACCTGCGGGCGTTCACCAAGAGCACGGACGCGCGGCTGTGGGACTGCAAGAACACCAACGCGCAGAAGTTCCTGGTCAAGCCGTCCGGCCACAAGGGCACCGACAGCCTCTGGTACCCGGACAAAGCGCAGTTCGACCGGGCGAAGAAGAGCCTCGCCGCCACTCAGGCGGCGGCGAAGAAGCACCTGGCCGCACTCAAGACCCAGCTGGAGAAGGCCAAGAAATCGGCTGTTTCCTCCGACGCGGCCGAGCAGGCGGCGTACGGGATCGCGGATGCCGCTGGTGCGCCGCGGGGTCGTGGTCTTCTCGTCGGGCAGCAGAAGGCGCAGGTCACCAAGGGCTCGGTGGCTGCGCTGACGGCGATGGTGAAGGCCGGTGAGACCGCCGAGGCCGCAACCCGCGCCGCGGCCGGTGACAGCAAGACGATCACGCAGCGTGCGCTGGCTCAGGCCGCGCAGGTCAACGCCGAATTCCGCAAGGAAGCCGCCCACAAGGCCGAGTTGCAGGCGAAGGCGGCAGCGGACGCTGCGAAGCTGCACCGGGACAACGCCAAGAAGGACAAGGAGACGGCGGAGGCCAAGCTCGCGGTCACGCTGAAGGCGGAGGCCGACGCGAAGGCGGCTGCCGCCGACGCGCACGCCAAGCGGCTCGCGGCCGAGGCCGAGGAAAAGACGGCCAAGGCGGAGAAGGACACCGCCGCCGCCAAGCAGGCCGAGGCCAACCGGCACAAGCAGACCGCGCAGGCCGAGGCGGCGAACGCCAAGGACGCCAAGGAGAAGGCCGAAGCGGCCGAGGCGACCGCGGTCGAGAAGAAGAATGGCGCGGTCAAGGCCCGCGACAAGGCGCGTGACCTGCGGGACGACGCGTGGGACGCCGCGCAGAAGGCCGACGCGGCCCGTGCCAAGGCGCACGCGAAGGAGGCGTTCGCCGAGGCTCACGAGTCCGACAGCAACGCCAAGGAGTCCAGGGCGGCAGCGGACGCGGCGAACGCGCATGCCAACGACGCCGAAGCGGCAGCCGGCCGTGCCCGCACCGCGGCGGATGCCGCGACCCAGGCGGCGGCCGAGGCAGATGCCGCGGCGACCCGTGCCGAGGCGGCGGCCAAGCGGGCCCGTTCGAACTCGGACGCCGCCCAGGCCGCCAAACTGAAGGCCGACGCCGCCGTCAAGACCGCGACGAGCGCTGCGGCCGATGCCATCGACGCGTCCGAGCACGCCTCCGCCGAGGCCAAGACCGCAGTCAAGCTGGCGGAGGAGGCGGAGAAGCTGGCGAAGGCCGCCAAGTCCCACGCGGACGCGGCGAGCAAGGAGGTCGTTAAGGCACTGGCCGCGGCGGCGAAAGCGGCGGGCTTCGCCCACGTCACGGCGCAGGCCGCCGTCGACGCCGGGAACGCGGCCGCGCAGGTCGCCAAACCGGCCAACGACGCCATCCAGCTCGGCTCCCCGTATGTCACCACCGACTCGGCCGCAAGCCTGGTCGTGCTGACCGGGCAGGCGTCGAAGTCGATCGCCGAACAGCAGAAGGCCGTCGCCGACGCCCACGCCAAGAACGCACAGGCCGAGGCCGCAGCCGCCAAGAACCTCGCCGAGCAGGCGAAGGGCGACGTGAAGATCGCCTACCAGCACGCCGCCAACGCGGCCGGCCACGCGGCAACCGCCCGCATCTACTCGAAGGAGGCTCTGGGCTACGCGGCCGGCGCCGCCGCAGCCGCCGCCAAGGCATCGGCGTCACTGGCCCGCACGATCGAGTACGACCGCAAGGCCACAGCCGACGCCGCAGCCGCCGACAAGGCCGCAGGTCGTGCCGAGGGCTATGCCAAGGACGCCCGTGACTCCGCCGACCAGGCCGCCCTCGACGCCCAGGCCGCACGCGACGCCGCAACCGCGGCCGAGCAGTCGGCCAAGGAGGCACGCGCAGCCGCCAACCGCGCCGCCACCGCCGCCACCGAGGCCGAACAGGCTGCCAAGGACGCACTGAAGTACGCGAAGGAGGCGCAGAAGGCAGCGGAGGAAGCGGCACGCAACGCCGCGAACAAGCAGGTCTCCACCGGTGCGGGCACCGGAGTGGGCGGCACGTGGTACGTCGTCGACGAGGACACCATCGAGATCACCGACGCCAAGCAGCATGAGCCCTGCGTGATCACCGTCGGTTTCGAAGGCTGCACCACCACGTTCACGGTCACCTTCAGCGCGGTGGTCGACTTCTTCCTCTGCACCAACCCCGACACGACGGCCGGTGCCGGCGCCTGCCCGCCGCAGGACACCCTGCTCATCGAGAGCAAGCGCATCCAGGGTCTGAAGAAGGACGTCACCAGGTACTTCTCCAAGCTGGAGCTGATCCAGCAGACCCTCACCTACAAGCTCATCAAGGCGGTCCTGGTCCAGGACTTCGTCGACTGCTGGCACGGCAGCGCCAGCGGCTGCGCCTGGGCGCTGAGCAACTTCATCCCCGGCAAGGCGTTCGGCAAGGTCTTCGAGGGAATCCGCGCCCTGGACGCCGCCATGAAGACCGGCGTCGGCGTCCGTGACGCGTTCAAGGCGCTCAAAGCCCTCGACCTGGACCCCGTGACCCTCGCCATGCTCGAACGCTCGGTGAACGTCTACGAGGACGCGTTCACGGCCTGCACGCGCAACAGCTTCCCCGCCGCGACCCCGGTGCTGATGGCGGACGGTTCACACCGGCCCATCAGCCAGGTGGGCGTGGGTGACCTCGTCCAGGCCACGGACCCAGCATCCGGCAAGCTGCGCGCCCGGCAGGTCACCGACACCTTCCAGCACGACACCGAGCGGCTGGTCGACCTCACCATCGCCGGCGGCGGCACGCTGACCAGCACCGCGGGCCACAAGTTCTACGTCGTGGGCCGTGGCTGGACGCTGGTCTCCGACCTGAACGTCGGTGACCGCCTGCGCACCCCGGACGGCTCCGTCCGCGCGCTGACGGCCCTCCGTGACCGCTCGGGCCTGGCTCCGCGCACGGTCTACGACCTCACCGTCGACGACCTGCACACCTTCTTCGTGCGCACGAAGGGCCAGCGGCCGGACGACGTGCTCGTCCACAACTGCCTGAACCTCACACTGCACGAGGGAGACCGGGGTGCCCACACGATCAGGGATCATGTGGACATCAGTCCGCAGGACGCGGTTCAGAAGGCCATCGACGACCTGGCGAGGAACCCCAGGCACCGCGGTGTGACCGGCGTCTGGACGGACCTCGCAACGGCCCAGGCCTCTGTGGACGCGGCCTTCGCGAAGTGGTACTCCACCCACCGGTCCGAGCTGGAAACGTGGATGAAGAACACTCCCAAGGATTCGGAGAGCGCCTTGCACCTCAAGTCGTTCAGAATCCAGCTGGACACCCCGGGCTCGCTGGGAACCCTCTACCCGACCACCGGCGTCGCGCACGCGCGTCCGGCCGGGAACTGGGTCTCCATCACCCTGAAGAGGTCCAAGCACAAGCCTGGGTACATGGTCTACACGTCGCACCCGGAGTGAGAGTGACCTGGTAATGGAGCGCAAGGACATCTGGATCGATTTCGGCTTCAGCGGTCTCACCAAGTGGTTCGGCAGCCCCTGGGCCGGCGAACACACCCCGCTGGAGATCGTCGTGCTGGCCGCCGACTGGGGCGAGGGTGCTTACGCACCCACCCTCCTCGACGACGCCGTCGGGCTGTTGGACTCACCGCTGCCCGCCAGGGTGATCGACATTCTGTGGTGTGCGGCCGTCGGCATGGAATTCGTCCCGGATGCGCGATGGATGGACGGACGCGACTGGCTCCGCCAGATCGTGGACGTCTGCGAGGAACGCATCCGCCGGGACGAACCGGGATTCGATGCTCACCCGCAGGTGCCCGCGTGGGATCCGGAACTGAGGGACGCGGTCCTCGCCGAGGTGCGAACCATCGCAACGGAACTGGAGCACGCCACTACCGACCACCCCTACTGCGGGGTTCCGGAAGTGGTCCCGTCGCTGGAACGGGTGGTCACCGAGGTCGACCCCGACCTCGGGTTCCGGCTCTTCCTGCGAGTCCTCAAGGCGTACTTGGTATGGATCAGCGAGTCGCAGCACCTCCGGTACCGCGAGCTGGGCGAGCGATTCGGATACAACGAGTTCGTTGTCGATGACGGCACTCTCCAGATCAGGTCGCGCGCGGACTGACTGCTGAGCACTACCACCGAGGGCGGTATCCGGTCTTCCACGGGTACCGCCCTCGGCACTTCGTCATCCCCACCGCTCTTCCGAAGCAGGAGCTTCCCCCCGTTCCTTCCGCCGCGTTCAGCGCGGGCGGTCGCGACGACGCACCGTCGCGCCGTGCGCCGCCGCCACGGGTTCGCGGTGTCCGCCGCGTACCCCGCGAGCGCGTCGGGCTCGCACGCGCTCAGCTCGGGGTCGGGCTGCGGGCCCCCGCGGGGGGATCAGCGCCTGTGTACCGCATCGTGGGGATGCCTGTCGCGGCTAAGCCGCCCGGGTCGTACACCGACGCTTTCGCCGTCGGCAGGTCATGGTGGAGCCCTGCCCACGGCTGCTTCGTGGTCGTCCGCGCATCCTGTCAACCCGCCGCTGCACTGCCTGGGAGCGGGCCCTGGGTAACGGGACTACCGCAGGCCGTCCACGAACGCCTGCCAGGCGTTTGAACCGATCGTCACGACCGGTCCGTCCGGGTTCTTGCTGTCGCGGACGGGGACGGTGGCGGTGGGGCAACCGTCGGCGACCTCGACGCACTCGTTGCCGTTGGTTTCGCTGTACGAGGACGTGCGCCAGGTGGCGGCACCGGTGACGGTGCACTCGACGCATTCACCGCCGTTGGTACCGCTGTAGGACGACTTCCGCCACTGTGCTCCGGTCAGGTCATGACTGGTCCCCATAGCGTTCCTCCATCACACAAGCGATCAGGGCCGCCGAGTCCTCGGGGGAGAGGGCTGTGGCTTGCAAACGAGCGTATCCGACCGAACGCTCCCTGATCACTTGCGGATTGGCCGTCATGTGCCCCTGGTCGTAGCTGTCCACGTAGAGCAGGTCGGGGTCGTCGTCGAACCTGAGGAGCGTGAACGGCCCCATCATCCCGGTGTGCTGTCCGACCGAGAACGGAAGCACCTGGATCTGCACCCATGGGTCCTGGCGGAACTCCAACAGCTGGGCCAGTTGCCCCCGCATGACGTCACGCCCGCCGACTGCCTGTAGCAGGGCCGCCTCGCTCATCACGACCCAGAGGGCGGGAGGGGCCTCGCGCTTGAGGATGCGCTGGCGGTCGAGTCGGGCCGCCACCAGTTCGTCGGCCCGGTGAGGATGGTCGACGCCTAGCAGCGCTCGCGCGTACTCCTCCGTCTGCAGCAGCCCGTACACCAACTGAGCCTGGTACGTGGAGATGTAGGCCGCCTTCGCCTCCATCTCGGCGTATGGCTGGAACCAGTTGGGCAGTTGGCTGCGCAGCACCAGGCCCACCAGGCGCGAGAAGACGCCGTCCGTGCCGAGGGCAGCGTCCACACGCTCCGAGAAGTCGCGCGTGGGGACCTTCTTCGTCGTCTCGATCTGGCCGATCAGTGACCCCGTGCAGAAGATGATGTCCCCGAGCTGGCCCTGTTTGAGGCCGTGTGCCTCGCGTTGGCGGCGGAGTTCCCCGCCGTAGTAGTCGAGCGGGGAAGCGCTGGGGTCGAGTGACTGGACGTTGGCCACGGCGGGTACCTCCGGCCTGCAACGCCTCGCGGCGTTCGGTTCTTTCCGTAGCCCAGCGTAATCAACACATCGCACGCTGGTGACATGAATCACGGAACTGACCAGCAGCAAACCGGTTATCGCGCCCAGTTCGCCGTCGGTGAGCACTCGGCTCGCCATCTGCGCCGCATCCTGCGTGCCTACTTGGCGAGCTGGGACCTGATCGAGGTGGCCGACGCCGCGGAGCTGGCGCTGACCGAGCTGGTCGCGAACGTCGTGCGGCATGTGCCGGGACGGCGCTGCCGCACGCTGATCGAGTTCCGGCCCGCAGGCGTACGGGTGGAGGTGTCGGACGGTCACCCGGCCCTCCCGCGCCTGCCGGACCGGGAGGAACTGGCCTACGGCGGGCGCGGGTTGTTGCTGGTCGACGCGGTCACGGACACCTGGGGTGTGGAACAGCACACCGGCGGGGACGGCAAGACCGTGTGGTTCGAGTGCGTGGCCAAGGCGGAGGGCACCCCGTGAGGGCATCAGCGCAGAGCGCTCCGCGCCTGCCAGTCCGCCCACGAGACGTTCCACGCGCCGAAGCCGTTGCCCGGTGCGACGACGCCCTTCGTGTCCTTGCCCTTGATCTCGAACGGGTCGCCGGGGCGGACCTGGGCGTAGAACCAGGCGGCGTTCGCGTCGCTCATGCCGATGCAGCCGGAGCTCATGTTGGCCTTGCCGAAGTACCGGTCGTTCCAGGGGGCCGCGTGGGCGTACATGCCGGACCAGGTCAGCCGCATCGACTTGTCGACCATCTTGTCGTAGGCGTCGCCGAGGCCGACGGTCTCGGAGTTCATGTTGATCGTGCCCTCCTTGGCCATCAGCACGGCCGTGCCGCGCCAGGAGCGCTTGTCGCCGCCGGGGGTGCCGCCGGAGACCGGGATGGTACGGACCGCCCGCCCGTCCCGTTCCAGGGTGAGCTGCTTGTGGTCGAGGTCGACCTTGACGACCTGACTCGCGCCGATCGTGAAGGTGGTCGAATAGTCGCGGACGAACCAGCCGCCGTCTCCCGAGTCCGTGCCGTTCAGCTGGGCGTCGAGGGTGACCTTGGTGCCGGGCTTCCAGTACTCCTTGGGGCGCCAGTCGATCCGGTCGCGGCCGGAGTAGTCCTCCAGCCAGCCCCACGACCCCCCGGTGTCGTCGGAGGTCGTGAGCTTCAACTGCTTCTCGACGGCGGCCTTGTCGGTGACCGGGCTGTCGAAGACGAGGGATATCGGCTGGGCGATGCCGACGGTCGTGTTCGCCCCCGGCCGCCAGTCGACCTTGTTGACCTTGTCGGCCGCCGCGGTGGTGAACGCCGACTTCACCGTGTTCTTCGTGCCGGCCTTCGTGGTGGTCGTGGCGGTGACCGTGTACGAGGCGCCGGGTGCGGCCTTGCGTTCGGAGGTCCAACTCGCGCCGTCCGCAGCGACCTTGCCTCCGAGTGTGCGGCCCTTGGTGTCGGTGGCGGTGACCGAGGTGAGCGTGCCGCCCGCCGCCGTGACCTTGACGGGCTCACCGGCCCGCACCCCCTCGCCCTTCGGTGTCACGGTCACGGTCGCCGGGCGGTCCTCGACCGCCGCGGAGCCGCCGGCTTTGCCGTCCGCGGCCGGCATGCCGGATCCGGACGAACAGGCGGCGAGCGGCGCCAGCAGCACCGCGACCGCCGCTATGCGCACACGTATGTGGCTCAACGGATTCCCCCGTCACGAGTAGTGGATGTACCGGCGACTGTAGAGCTGCGGAACCGCAGGTGAGCGGTGCTGCGGCCATGTGACGGCGACTGCAGGGGAACGGTCGTCGTCCGGTCACATTCGCCGCGCGGAGCGGTCACGGACGCCTGTGAGCATCCTCGGCATTCCCCAGAGAGAGGCTCACACCGTGTCAGCGCTGCTCGTGACGGCCGCCCGCGGCCGGGAAACCCCGCTGGGGCCCATCACCGCCGCCGCGTACCACGCGTTCCTGGCGTCCCGTGCGGGGGCGGACCTCGGCGCGGGCTTTCTGCAGTGCCCGTCCTGGGCGCAGGTCAAGGAGGGCTGGCGCTCGCAGCTCCTCGGGTGGGGGCCGGACCCGGCGTCCGGCAGGCTGTCGGGTGTCGCGCTCGTCCTGCTGCGGCAACTGTCCGGCACACGGAAGTACTTCGCCTACCTGCCGGAAGGGCCGGTCGCCGACTGGGCGGACCCGGACGTCGGCAGCTGGCTCGATCCGCTGCTGCGGCGTCTGCGCGCCGCCGGTGCGTTCGCCGTGCGGATCGGGCCCTCGCCCGCCTACCGCCGCTGGAGCGCGGCCCGGCTCAAGGCGGCGACGGGGCCCGGCCGGCGGCTGGCCGACGTGCTTGCGAGCGAGGTGGACCCCTTGGGCACGGCGGTCGCGGAGCGGCTGCGGGCGCGGGGCTGGTCGCGGTGCGGCGGCGAGGAGGACGGGGACGCGCAACCACGTCACGTCTTCCGGGTTCCGCTCGCCGGACGCACCACGGACGACCTGTGGGCCGGGCTCAACCAGGAGTGGCGGCGCAACGTCCGCCGTGCGCAGAAGTCCGGGGTCGAGGTCGTCGTGGGCAGCGCGGCCGAACTTCCCGATTTCTACCGCCTGCTGCGGATCACGGAGGAGCGCGACGGCTTCCGGCTCGGGCGGGCACTGGCGTACTACGAGCGCCAGTACGCGGCCCTCAACGCGGAGGAGCCGGGCAGGATGCAGCTCTACCTGGCCCGCCACGAGGGCGAGACACTCGCCGCGCACACCATGGTCCGCGTGGGCCGCCGCGTCTGGTACCAGACGGGCGCCTCCGCCGACCACCGCCGCGAGGTCCGCCCGTCCAACCTGCTCCAGTGGCGGATGCTGCTCGACGCCCACGCACTCGGCGCCGACGTCTACGACATGCGCGGAGTATCCTCCACCCTCGACCCCGACGACCGGCCGTACGGGCTGCTGCGCTGGAAGCTCGGCACCGGAGGCGAGGTCGTCGAGACCCTGGGGGAATGGGAGAGACCGTTGGACGGCACGGCCAACCACGCGCTGTACCGCGCATTCCAGACATATATGGCGCGCCGATGAGTGCGCCGAGCGCTACGACGGCCGCGTCCGGCAAGGACTCCGGCGAGGCGTCTGGAGCCGCGGCGCCGTCCCGGAGCCCGTCCGTGCTGCGGAGCGGCGCGATCATGGCCGCCGGGTCCGTCGTCTCCCGGGCGACCGGATTCGCGCGGTCCGCCGTCGTCGCCGCCGCGCTCGGGCTCGGCCTGACCGCCGACGGGTACGCCGTCGGCAACTCCGTACCCACCATCGTCTACATGCTGCTCCTCGGCGGCGCGCTCAACGCCGTCTTCGTGCCCGAGCTCGTCAAGGCCGCCAAGCAGCACGAGGACGGCGGCGCCGCCTACACCGACCGGCTGCTGACCGTCTGCGTCCTCGCGCTGCTGGCGATCACCGCCGCCGCGGTCTGGGCGGCACCGGCGATCGTCGACGCGTACACCGACTACACGGACGAACAGGCCGCCATGACGGTCGCCTTCGCCCGCTACTGCCTGCCGCAGATCTTCTTCCTCGGCCTGTTCACCCTGCTCGGCCAGGTCCTCAACGCCCGCGGCCGGTTCGGCGCGATGATGTGGACGCCCGTCCTCAACAACGTGGTCGTCATCGCGGTCTTCGCCCTGTACCTCACGACCGGTGACGGCGGCTCGCTCACTGCCGCGGAGACCGCGCTGCTCGGCTGGGGCACCACCGCGGGCATCGCCGTCCAGGCCCTCGCCCTGCTGCCCGCGCTGCGCGCGGCCCGCTTCCGCTTCCGGCCACGCTTCGACTGGCGCGGCAGCGGGCTCACCCGGCCGCTGCGGTCGGCCGGGTGGCTCGTGATGCTGGTGCTCACCAACCAGGGGGCCTACTGGGTCACGACCCGGCTGGCCACGGCGGCCGGTCTGCACGCGGAGACGGCAGGCGTCGACGGCGGCGCCGGGTTCAGCGCGTACAACAACGCCTATCTGCTCTGGGCCGTGCCGCACGGCATCATCACCGTGTCGCTGGTGACCGCGCTGATGCCCCGGATGAGCGCGGCGGCGGCCGACGGCGACACGGCCGGGATACGGCGCGACGTGTCGTACGCCCTGCGCAACAGCGCCGCGGCCGTCGTCCCCGCGGCGTGCGTGCTGCTGGCACTCGCGCAGCCCGTGATGGCGCTGGTCTTCCAGTACGGCGAGACGGACGCGCAGGACATCGCGGTCATGGCGGGAACGCTGATGGCGTTCGCGCCCGGCCTGATCGCCTTCTCGGGGCAGTACGCCCTCTCCCGCAGCTTCTACGCCCTGTCCGACACCCGCACACCCTTCCTCCTCAACCTGGTGATCGCGGGCCTCAACGCGGGCCTGTCCGTGACCGCCTATCTGGTCCTCCCCGCCCGCTGGGCGGTGACCGGCATCGCCGGGGCGTACTCGCTCGCCCTGTGGGCCGGCTGGGCGGTCACCGCGCTCGTCCTCCACCGCCGCCTGTCGGCGCGGGACGCGCCGGGCGCCGAAGGCACGCCCGGCGGCGGCCGTGGTTCGTCCTCGGACGGCTCGGGTGCGTCACCGGACGCGCCGGCCTCCCGGCCTGGCGGCGATGAGGCTCTGCACGGCATCCTCCCGCCGTCGGCCGACGGGGCTCCCACGGCCCCGGGCACGCTCGGGGCGGCGGGTTCTGCGGGACCGGCCGGCCCCGGCGTCGGTCCGGCGCAGGACGGCGCCACCGCGGAGGGCGACAGCGCGATCCCGCCTCCGCCCGCCCCGGGCGCGCACCCGCCCCTGCGCGCGCCCGCGCGCGCCCCGTGGCGTTCCGCCACAGCAGCCGCGCAGGCGCGGCTGCTGCTCGCCGCCGTGCCCGCGACACTGCTCGGACATGTCGCCGCCCAGTGGGCGGCCCCGGCCGGGGCCGCGGCGGCCACCGCGGCGGGGGTACTCGCGATCGCCGCCGTCTTCGTGCTCCTCGCCCGCCCCCTCGGGCTCGCCGAGGTCGACTCCCTCGTCCGCGGCGCGACGGCCCGCCTCCGCCGCGGCCGGTCCTGACGACGATCCACTTTCGACCCCCAGGGATACCGCGCACATGCCTCGCGTGCTCCTCATCGAAGACGACCCCTCCGTGCGCGAAGGGGTTGAGCTGGGGCTGCGCCGCCGCGGTCACGAGGTGCGGACCGCCGCCACGGGTGAGGCCGGGCTCGCCGCGCTCCGCGAGTTCCGGCCCGATCTGCTGCTGCTGGACCTGATGCTGCCCGGCATGAACGGAGTGCAGGTCTGCCGCCGGGTGCGGGAGGACAGCCAGCTGCCGATCATCATGCTCACAGCCCGCGGCGACGACTTCGACGTTGTCATCGGCCTCGAGGCGGGCGCCGACGACTACATCGTCAAACCCGCCCGCACCGAGGTCATCGAGGCCCGCATCCGCGCCGTGCTGCGCAGGATCGAGGACCCCGGCGGCGGCCGGCCCGCCGTCGAGTTCCACGGCGAACTCGCCATCGACCGAGCCGGCCTCACCGTCACGAAGAACGGCGAACGGCTCGCCCTCGCGCCCTCCGAGATGAAACTGCTTCTGCATCTGTCGGCCGCGCCGGAGCAGGTGTTCAGCCGCCAGCAGCTGCTGGAGCACGTGTGGGAGCACAGCTACCACGGCGACGCACGGCTGGTGGACGCCTGCGTACGGCGGCTGCGCAACAAGATCGAGGACACCCCGGGCAGCCCGCGCTACATACAGACCCTGCGGGGCTTCGGCTACCGCTTCGGGCCGCTGTGACGACCGCCCGCGCGAGGGGCATGCGCCGGATCGCCCCGTTCGGGCTGCGCACGCGACTCGTCCTCGCGTTCCTGCTGGTCGCCTTCGTCAGCGCCGCGACGACCGCCGCCCTCACCTACCGCGAGGCGCGCAGCGCCGTGCTCGCCAGCGCGCAGGACACCGCCGTCGTCTCCTTCCGCGAGCAGGTCGAGGGGCTCGGCACCGGGCTGCCCGTCGAGCCGCAGACGCTCCGCGAGATTCTGTTCGGGATAGCGAGCAAGGCCAAGCCGCACCCGTGGGTCGTGTTCGCCGAATACGGCTCCCTGCGGGTCTCCTCCGGCGAGAACCCCACCTCCACCGTCATCACCCCCGAACTGCGGCGCACCACGCTCACCTCATCGCACGGCAGCTTCCAGCGGGTCGTCAGCGGCGGGACCCCGTATCTGACCATCGGCATGCCCGTCACCGTCCGGACCGGCACGGACACGTCCCTGCCCAGCGGGCTCGTCCTGTTCGCCGTGATGCGGATGACCGACGAAGAGGCCAACGTCGACGCGCTCCTCACCGCCGCCCGCGACGGCGCACTGCCCGGACTCGCCGTCGCCCTCGTGCCCGCGCTGCTCGCCGCGCGCAGCGTCCTGCGTCCCGTACGCGAACTGCGGGGCGCGGCCCGGTCCATGGGCAGCGGCAGGCTCGACACCCGGATCGAGGTCCGGGGCCGCGACGAACTCTCCGACCTGGCAAGGACGTTCAACGAATCTGCGGGCGAACTCGAACGGTCCGTCGACGAACTCCAGCAGGCCGGGGCCCGGGCCCGCCGCTTCGCCTCCGACGTCTCGCACGAACTGCGCACCCCGCTCGCCGGGATGCTCGCCGTCACCGAGGTCCTCGACGAGGACGCGGACGGCCTCGACCCGGACACCGCCCGCGCGGTGCGGCTCATCAGCGCGGAGACCGGGAAACTCGCCGACCTCGTCGAGGACCTGATGGAGATCTCGCGCTTCGACGCGCGCGCCGCCGAACTGAACACCGACGAGGTCGACGCCGCGGAGACCGTCCGCAAGACCCTGCACAACCGGCACTGGGACGGTCGCGTCCGCACCGAACTGCCCGAGGGGGTCCGCGTCCGCCTCGACCCGCGCCGCTTCGACGTCGTGGTCGCCAACCTCGTCGGCAACGCCCTGCGCCACGGGGCCGAGCCCGTCACCGTGCGGATGTCCGCCGGCGAAGACATGCTCGTCACCGAGGTCGCCGACAGCGGGCCCGGTATCCGGCCCGACGTGCTGCCGCACATCTTCGACCGGTTCTACAAGGCCGACGCGGCCCGTACACGGTCGGCGGGCAGCGGACTCGGGCTCGCGATCACCCAGGAGAACGTACGGCTGCACGGCGGCACCGTCCGGGCCGGCAACGGGCCGCACGGCGGGGCCGTGTTCACGGTCGAGATCCCGCTCCAGGGCGTTCCGGCAGCGCAGGAGGCGACAGCATGAGACGGGCCCTCCGCACGGCCGGCGTGCTCGCGGCGCTGCTGCCGCTCACCGCGTGCGGCATCGGCATCCAGGAGACGGACGTCATCGAGGCGGGCGGACCGGCGACGATCGACGTGCTGCCCGCGCGCGAGGTGCGGATGCTGCTCTTCTTCCTGTCGCCGGACGGCCGGCTGTCTCCCGTTCCGCGGATCGTCGACGACGGGAGCGGCGGGTTCGGGAGCGGCGCCGACGGCTTCGGCGACGGCTCCACCCGGTCCGAGGCGGCCGTACCGGTCCGCCCGGCGACCGAGAAGACCGTCGCCGCGCTGCTGGCCGGCCCGAACGAGGCCGAGCGGCGGGCCGGTCTGCGCAACGCGCCCGGGATGCCCGAGCCGGGTGTCATGAGGAAGATCACCGTGTCCGGAGGCGTCGCGGAGGCCGTCGTACCGGCGCGCCTGGCCGGTCTGTCCGACCTGGCCAAGCGCCAGCTCGTCTGCACGGTCGCGTACGCCGAGAGCGCGCAGGGCACACTCCAGGTCAGGCTCAAGGGCCTGGACGGCGCCCTGTCAGCGGCGTACTGCGACGCCGTGTCCGGTCCGGCGCCGACGACAGGGGCGGACCCGGCAGGCCCCTCGCCGACCGTCAGCCCCGCAGATCCGCCAGCACCGCGTCCGTGAACCGCGGCCACGCATCGATCGCCCACGGGCCGAAGTCCCGGTCGGTCAGCGCCACGCACGCCGCCCGCGCGTCCGGGTCGATCCACAGGAACGTGCCGGACTGGCCGAAGTGGCCGAAAGTGCGCGGCGAGGACGAAGCGCCCGTCCAGTGCGGGGACTTGGCGTCGCTGATCTCGAAACCGAGACCCCAGTCGTTGGGCTTCTGGTTGCCGTAGCCCGGCAGTATCCCCGACAGCCCCGGATGCACGACCGACATGGCCTCGAGCACCGTACGGGCGTCCAGCAGCCGCGGCGCCTGCACCTCGGCGGCGAACCGGACCAGGTCGTCGACGGTGGAGACGCCGTCCTTGGCGGGGGAGCCGTCGAGGGTCGTCGCCGTCATGCCGAGCGGCTCCAGCACGGCCTGGTGGAGGTAATCGGCGAAGGGGATGTCGGTCGCCTTGGCGATGTGGTCGCCGAGCACCTCGAAGCCCGCGTTCGAGTACAGCCGGCGGGTGCCGGGCGCGGCGGTGGCGCGGTGCTCGTCGAAGGCGAGACCGGAGGTGTGGGCGAGCAGATGCCGGACCGTGGAGCCCTCGGGCCCGGCCGGCTCGTCGAGTTCGATCGCCCCTTCCTCGTACGCGACGAGCGCCGCGTAGGCCGCGAGCGGCTTGGTGACGGAGGCAAGGGGGAAGCGGTGGCCGGTCGGGCCGTACGAACCGGCGACCGTGCCGTCCGCTCGTACGACGGCGGCCGCCGCGGTCGGTACCGGCCAGTTCTCGATCATCGCCAGGCTCTGCATGCGTACGAGCCTAAACGGTACGCGAAGGTGGCTGTGTCAGAGGCTGAGTCGCATGGCCGGGTCCGGGGTGCGCACCCAGCCCAGCGAGGCGTACAGCGGTTCGCCCTCCGGCGAGGCCCGCAGGTCGACCTTGCGGACGCCCCGCTCGCGGAACCAGCCGAGCAGTGCTTCCACACACGCCCGCGAATAGCCGCGGCGGCGCATGTCCCGGTCCGTCGAGACGCTGAAGACGTAGCCGCAGGCGCCGTCCGGGGAGCCCGGGCCGCCCAGCCGGTACTCGACGGTGCCCACCGCGCACGCCGCGAGCCCGCCGCCGGGCCGCTCGACGACATAGGCGGTCAGCGTGCCGTCGGGGTCCGCGAGCCGGTCGCGCAGCGTCGCCACCGCCGCCGGCTGCCAACTGACGTCGGGGTCCGCCCCGGTGACTGAGTCCAGCATGACCTTGCGCAGGCGGACCAGTTCCTCGGCATCGGCGGGCACGGCGCGGCGGGGTGCAGTCATGGTCGGGCAGGCTATTTCGGACCGCGCCGGGAATGCCACCCGATTCTGCTTGCTTGGAGTGCACTCCAAGGTTTTAGCGTGGAGGTCATGACGGTGATCGAGAGAACCCCGGCACGGACCGATCTCTGCGCGGCCGCACCTCGCGCCCACCCACGTCCCGACGGACAGGACCGCTACACGATCAGCGAGGTCGCCGCCTTCACCGGACTCACCGCGCACACCCTGCGCTGGTACGAACGCATCGGGCTGATGCCGCACATCGACCGATCGCACACCGGCCAGCGGCGGTTCAGCAACCGCGACCTGGACTGGCTCGCCTTCGTCGGCAAACTGCGGCTGACCGGGATGCCCGTCGCCGACATGGTCACGTACGCCGAGATGGTCCGGGAGGGCGAGGCCACCTTCGAGGCGCGCGCGGAACTGCTGGAGCGCACGCGGCGTGACGTGCTCCAGCGGATAGCCGAACTCCAGGACACGCTGGCCGTACTGGACCACAAGATCGAGTTCTACGCGGACGCCCGCACGGCGTCGGAGAGGGTCTGAAGCCCAGTGATGAGCAACAGCAGGATCGCACAGGTGCGCCTCGGCACCGACGGACCACTCGTAGGAGTCCAGGGCCTGGGCTGCATGGGCATGAGCGAGTTCTACGGCGACACCGACGAGGCCGCGGCGCGGGACACCCTGGAGATCGCGCTCGCCGAAGGTGTCACCCTCATCGACACGGCGGACGTCTACGGGCGCGGCGCCAACGAGGAGTTCCTCGCGCCGTTCGTCGCCGCGCATCGCGACGAGATCACGCTTGCCACCAAGTTCGCCATCGAGCGGAGCGACGATCCCCACTACCGGGGCGTGCGCAACGACCCCGCGTACATCCGCACGGCGGTCGAAGGCAGCCTGCGCCGGCTCGGCGTCGACGTGATCGATCTCTACTACATGCACCGGCGCGACCCGGGCGTGCCGCTCGCGGAGTCCGTCGGCGCGATGGCCGAGCTCGTCGAACGCGGCCTCGTCAAGCACCTGGGGCTGAGCGAGGCCACCGGCGCCGAACTGCGCGAAGCGCACGCCGTGCATCCGATCGCGGCCCTGCAGTCGGAGTGGTCCCTGTTCAGCCGGGACGTCGAACGCAGCGCGGTCGGCGCGGCGTTCGAACTCGGTGTCGCGCTGGTGCCGTACTCGCCGCTCGGCCGGGGCTTCCTCGCGGGGGCGTTCACCGACGCCGGCAAGGACCTGGCGCAGAACGACTTCCGCCGCCACCAGCCACGCTTCACCGGCGACAACGCCCGGACGAACGCGGCGCTGCTGGAGCCCGTCCACAAGATCGCGGCAGCACACGGCGCGAGCGCGGCGCAGGTGGCGCTGGCGTGGGTGCAGCAGCGGGCGGACGTGCACGGTCTGACGGTCGTCCCGATCCCGGGAACGCGGAAGGCAGCGCGGCTGCGGGAGAACGTGGCGGCGACGCGGGTCGTGTTGACGGAGGAGGAGCTGGCGGTGCTGGAGCCGATCGGGGAGCGGGTGGCGGGGGACCGGTACCCGGACATGTCGTCGACGTCGACGGCGCGGGAGTAGTCGGCGGGGGCGCGCTGCGGGGCCGGGGATGCTGCCCCCGGGGGGCCCTGCGCCGGGCTGGAACTTGCCGGTCATGTCGGGGTTCCGCCCCGAACCCGGCGCTTCAGACTCCTCCTGCGGCCTGGCGGCCTGGCGGCCTGGCGGCCTGGCGGCCGTGGGTGGGGGTGCCTCCCACGCCGCCAGGCGTAGGGGGAGTGCCCCCAGCGGGGCTGAATTCGCCCCCGCCGCCGGCGGGGCCGGGTGTGCTGGTCCCGGGTCGGGGGCGAGAACGGCCCCGCCCCCTCACAGCTCCGCCAGCAACTCCGCCTTCTTCTTCGTGAACTCCTCGTCCGTCACCAGCCCCGCCAGGTGCAGGTCCCCCAAGTGCCGTATCCGGTCCGCGATGTCCGCCGGGTCGCGGCGGACAGAGGGGGCCGTGAGGGCGGGGGCGGGGGTCTGGTTCCTGCTGCGGACGGACTCGAGCACCGCCGCCGCGAACGGCAGCGACTCGTGCACCGGCCCGTACCCGAGGCCGAAGACGACCGCCGCCGGGTCCTGGTCCGGCTGGCCGGCGTCCTGCGTGCCGTCCGCGTCCCGGCGCAGCAGCCGCAGGTACCCGTCGAAGACCTCGGGCGAGCGCCATTCGACGCCGCTCAGCTCGGACACGGAGAAACTCTGGTCGCCGGCCTTCCACTTGGCGGACGAAGCCCCCGTCCAGAACCAGCGGAACGCCACGCTCGTGCCGTCGAACGACGCCTTGCCGTCGTACGCCTTGAAGCCCAGCGGGGGCTGCGGCGCGGTGACGAGATAGCGGTCGGCGGGCTCGTCGGCGTCCGGCCCGAGCACGGCACGCAATTCGTCGGCGTAGTACTCGGCGAGCGTCTCGCGCTCCGCCGGCAGCACCAGCCGGTACGGATCGCACCCTTCCTTGAGCTGCCCGGCGGCCGCCTCCATCAGCGGGTCCGCGCCGGGTCTGGGGACAGCATGGAGCACCACCGTGCCGCGCTTGCCCGGGGAGAGCGTCACCGATGCCAACGCCTCGTGCGGAATGCGGCGTTCGCGCAACGAGGAGAGGAGCTTCGGCGTGCGGATCCCCCGTTCGAAGCGGATGAGCACGGAGTCGGTGTCGAACTCCCAGGTGGCTTGAATTCCGGCCAGCACATCACCCATGTGCCTCATCGTAGGCGGCTCTCGCTCGCACGTCGCCCCTCGGCGGCAACCCCTTTTCGCCGCGATCTACGCGCGTCCGCCCGCTCAGGCACCGGAAATACCACTGCGGCACGTGTCGCTGTCGCCTGCGCAGCTCACGTTGGCGTAGGCGCCCACCCCTATGTCGGCGAAGTTGTGGATGCTCTCGGTTCCCGGCTCGAAATAGCCGGTGTGGCCGACGGCACCCGCCGCCGACAGCACCCGCGCACCGAACTCGGGGGTCACCGGGTCCTCGCCGTGGCCGAGCCCGCCGACGTCCATGTGGGGGACGTCCGCGATCCAGTCGTCGGCATCGCGCATCGCCCATACCCGGGCCTTGGAGTGCAGGCCGGCGACGTTCTCGGTCCGCATGCCGGGGCTGCCGGCCACGGCGACGTCGGCGACGCGTGCGGGCAGTTGGCGGGCGGCGACTCCGCACACCACGGAGCCGTAGCTGTGGCAGAACAGCGAGACCGTGGACTTCCCGGGCAGCGCGTCGGTGAGCGAGACCAGCCGCACGGCCCCGTTCGCGGCGAGCCGCCCGATCGCGGACTCCATTCCGACCCCGACCGGTGTCGTGTAGTCGGCCCAGGCGATGACGGCCGTACGGAGGCGGGGCGCGGCGGCCCGCTGCGCGGCGTACAGGGACTGGGCCATGCCCACAGGGGCGCTGTACTTGCGGGCCGTCCTCTGGAAGGTGAGCAGATTGGTGTCGACCCCGGGCACGATCACCGACACCCGTTGCGCCCTGTCGAGGTCGCCGAAGACCTCGGCCACCCGTCCGGAGCCGGACGGGTCGAAGGCGAGGATCTGCCGTTCGGGACTCATCAGCGCCTCGAACCGGTGCATCCGCCGCACGGCCTGGTGGCGACCCGTCGCCGTCAGGCCGGCGTCGCCCACGCGCTTGCGCTCGTGGGCGAGGGACGCGGACAGCGCCTTGCGGTTGGCGCTGTAGCGCAGTGTGACGGGCGCACCGTTCAGGTTGCCGACGATGTGCGGGTAGTCGTCGGCGAGCCGGGCGCTTCGGGCGGCGCCGAGCGACGTGAAGAACGCGGCGAGCTGACGCGGCGGCGTGTCGACGCCGGGCAGCTCTCGGGCGCCGATCCGGGACTTGTTCCAGCCCGCCAGCTCGGTGGCGAAGGCGTCGCGAGGTCCACGCTCATGCCTTACGGCGGTCCAGCCGGTGGCCGCCAGCATCACGAACACCACCGCGAGGGCGAGCAGGGCGCGCCAAACGGTCGGGGTGGGGGAGGGGCCGAAGGAAGTCACTGCGGGACACCCTAGGAGAAGGGCGCGCGGCCACGCGAAGAGCGTGAGACAGATCACGTGTCGGAAGGGGAATTGGCGGGGAGGAGGGTGACGTTCCGTGCGCCCGAGGTGCACGCTCCGGCGCATCCGCCGTGCGTGCGGCCCCAATTGGACGCCGCTGGCGACTGTGGCTGTCGTCGCAGTTGTGCACGTGCCGGCAGCAGGCTCCGGCGCGCCGGAGTTGTGAGCGCCCCCTCCCGCGGCCGGTACGCCGGCTGCCGGTGCGTCAGGAACCGTCCCGTGCGCGCCGGCTGCGCGAGCGCCGGTCCGAGGTGGTCGAGGTAGGTTTCAGTGAGCGAGCGGATCGCCTCCGGGCCGGGGTCCCCGCTCTGCCCCCACAGTCGCCCTGTGACCCGCATCACCCCACCGAACGCCGCCACCGCGACCCGTGGCCCGGGGTCGGCGTCGAGTCCCTCCCGGTCGGCGATGAGCCGGGCCAGTGCCTCCTCCGTCTCCATGGAGCGGCGCATATGGGCGGCGAGCAGCGCGGGGCTCGACTCGATCACCTGGAAGCTGCGCGCGGCCCACATCTGACGTCGACCCCGTGACCTCGACAGCCCCGCCGGGCGCTCCCGGCGGGACTGTCGCCCATACGGATGATCTTCGCCCACCGGTCTTCCGGGCATACGGCGCGGCAGGTCAGGCTGCGGTCGATCCATCAGTCGTCGCACGGGGGCAGATCCGTATGCGCAAGACCTCTCTCGCCGCCGCCCTGGCCGCACTCGTACCACTGCTGCTCCAGCCGCCGCAGACCGCCGCCGCGGCGCCTGCGCCCCCGCTCGGGGCGTGCGCGGCCGGTGAGCTGTGCCTGTGGGCCGAGAACGACTTCCAGGGCGCACGCAGCACCCATGAGCTCGTCGGCACCGACATCGAGAGCTGTGTCCCGCTGGCGCCGGGCACCTCCGCGCAGGCGCTCGCCAACCGCACCGGCCGGCCCGTCACCACGTACCAGTCGGTGGAGTGCGCGGAGACCGGCGAGTTCGAGACCTACCCCGGCGGCGGCACCTGGGTGCCCAGGTCCCCGTACCGGGTGAGGGCCTTCAAGGTCTGGGAGAACTAAGGTCTGGGAGAGTCGGCGTCCTGCGCCGGCACGTCGGGCACGGGCACAGGAGCCTTTGTGCCCGACAGCCGGGCCACCTCCGCCCGCAGCGTCCGCACCTCCACCGTCAGGGCCTCCAGCAGCGCCGTCTGCCGCCGCTCCGCCGCGTCGTCCCGTTCGAAGCGGGAGATGAACCACGCCGCGATGTTGGCCGTCACGACACCGAGCAGTGCGATTCCGGAGAGCATCAGCCCGACCGCGAGCAGCCGCCCGAGGCCCGTCGTCGGCGAGTGGTCGCCGTAACCGACCGTCGTCATCGTGGTGAACGACCACCACACCGCGTCGCCCAGCGTCTTTATGTTCCCGTCGGGTGCGTCCCGCTCCACATGCAGCACCGCCAGCGAGCCGAACATCATCAGCCCCACCACCGATCCGCCGACGTAGGTCGTCAGCGTGATCTGCCGCGCCATCCCGGCCCGCCGGCCCACCAGCATCAGCGTGGACACCAGCCGCAGCAGCCGCAGCGGCTGCACCAGGGGCAGCAGCACCGCCAGCAGGTCCAGCGGGTGGCTGCGCACGAACAGCCACTTGCCGGGTGCCAGCGCCAGCCGTACGAGATAGTCCACGGCGAACGTGCCCCACACCACCCACTCGGCCACCTGGCACGCCGTGTGGACCGGGCCGGGGGCGCCCGGCGCGACGATCGGGACCGCGTAGGCGACCGCGAAGACGAGGGCCAGCGCCAGCAGGGGCGACTGCATGCGCTGTTCCCAGCGGATCTGGGCGGTTCGCTGCTTCATGCCCGGCATCGTAAGGAGAGGCAGCGGGGGGGGGGGGGGGGGGGGGGGGGGGGGGGGGGGGGGGGGGGGGGGGGGGGGGGGGGGGGGGGTGGTGCGACCACGCGAAGCAC